>DATKVP010000180.1:0-5577 GCA_035530015.1 Anaerolineae bacterium
AGGGGCCTGGATCCGCTTCACACTTCAGGCTGACCTGGGGAAGACCCTCTCACAGGTCGTGGGGCAGCCACTGGAGGGAGCGGCGTACTCACGCTTCGGAGGCTTCAACCTCAGCCATCTCTACTCAGATTTCATGAACCCAGAGTCCGCCTACTACCAGTGCTGGCTGGGAGCATACGTCGTCTTCGACAGCCAGCAGCACCAGGCTTTCGGCTTCGACGATGGGGGAACCTTCATCGAGGATCAAGCGCTGGCCGTTCTCGAGGCGGATCAGCGCCTGGTCTACCGCAGCGCCGGCTGCCCGCATAGATTCCCCGACGGCAACGCCGTCAGACTGAGGGGCCACCTGAGCGGAGAGCGCAAAGAAGAAAACGGCCTGTCCTGGTGGTGCATCTCAGGCGAAGCGGATACCTGGGCGGCCTACCACAAGGGCACCAAACCTGACGCGAGCCGCCTTCGCAGCAGGGTCTACGGTGTGGTCCCGCACCCAGCCAACCATGATGTGGACGAGTTCCATCCACTGCGCTACCATGGGGAGTTCTGGATGCGCTACTTCCCCGAGTACAAAGCGACCTGTGCCAAGTTCTACATCTGTCCGCAGTACACTGATCGGCGCGGAAACGACGTGACCGAGGGGCAACACGTCGCCCCCGAATGTCGGAGACTACTGCGCAACGTCAGTTTTACTCACGGCTAGGAACCATGGAATCGAGGAAAGGTCTCATACAGGTCTATACGGGCGAGGGCAAGGGCAAGACCACTGCGGCTCTCGGCCAGGCCATGCGTGCGGCTGGCCAGGGTCTGAAGGTCTACATAGTCCAGTTCATGAAAGGATGGCTGCACTACGGCGAGTTGGACACTGTGGGCCAGCATCCCAGCGTGACCATTGAGCAATTTGGTCGCCCGGACTATGTGGACAAGAACGATCCTGACCCCGAGGACTTCCGCCTGGCTGGAGAGGCGCTGGAGCGGGGAAGAGAGGTGCTCACCAGTGGCGAGTACGACCTGGTGATCCTGGACGAGGTCAACGTGGCCCTGGAGTGGAACCTGATTGAGCTGGACGATCTGCTATCACTCCTCGATCAGAAGCCGGATGACGTGGAGTTGATCTTGACCGGCCGCTATGCTCATTCTGAGGTCATCGCTCGCGCTGACCTGGTGACCGAGATGCGAGAGATCAAGCATCCCTTCCACAAAGGCATCATCAGTCGCCGCGGCATTGAATACTGAGGGGAGATGCAGATGTTCGACAAGGAGAAGCTCGAGTCGATTCGCGCCAGCTACGAGAGGTGGGAGGAAACCACCCTGCAACAATACCTGGCCCAGCATCCCGAGCGAAGAGACGAATTCGTCACCGTCTCTGGGGAGGAAGTGCATCGGCTCTACACACCGCTGGACGTCGCTGATCTGGACTACGAGGGGGACCTTGGCATGCCTGGCGAGTACCCCTTCACCAGAGGCGTCCATCCCACCATGTACCGTGGCCGACCCTGGACCATGCGCATGTTTGCAGGGTACGGCACTCCCGAAGAGACCAACGCCCGCTTCAAGTACCTTCTGGAGCATGGCGAGACCGGCCTTTCCGTGGCCTTCGATTACCCCACCCTCTACGGATATGACAGCGACGATCCGGAAGCCATCGGTGAGTTCGGCAAGTGCGGCGTTGCTATCTCATCCCCCCAGGAGATGGAGATCCTCTTTGACGGGATCCCCATGGGCGAGGTCACTACCTCCATGACCATCAACGGCCCCGCCGCCGTCGTCTGGGCCATGTATATTGGTGCGGCCGAGAAGCAAGGCTACCGCCCCGAGCAACTCGGCGGAACGATCCAGAACGACATCCTGAAGGAATACATCGCCCAGAAATCCTGGATCTTCCCGCCGGAACCATCCATGCGCCTCATCGTTGATACCTTCGAGTATGGCTCCCAACACCTGCCTCGCTGGAACACCATCTCCATAAGCGGCTACCACATCCGAGAGGCGGGCGCCACCGCAGTCCAGGAGTTGGCCTACACCCTGGCCGATGGTCTGGCCTACGTCCAGGCTGCCGTGGATCGTGGGCTCGACGTCGACGAGTTTGCACCACGCCTGTCCTTCTTTTTCAACGCCCATAACGACTTCTTCGAAGAGATCGCCAAGTACCGGGCCGCGCGTCGTATCTGGGCCAGAGCGATGCGGGAGCGGTTCGGAGCCAAGAACCCCAGGTCCTGGTGGCTTCGCTTTCATACTCAGACCGCCGGAGTCAGTCTCACGGCGCAGCAACCGGAGAATAACGTGGCCAGGGTAGCCATCCAGGCCCTGGCCGCCGTCTTGGGCGGCACGCAATCCCTCCATACCAACTCCATGGACGAGGCTCTAGCCCTCCCCAGCGCGCTGGCGGCCCGCATCGCCCTCCGCACCCAACAGATCATCGATCACGAAAGCGGGGTCACCAACTCCGTCGACCCACTGGGCGGTAGCTTCCTGGTTGAGAGCCTCACCAACCGCATGGAAGAGGAAACCTACGAGATCTTCGACAAGATAGAGGAGTTCGGCGGGGTAATACCCGCCATCGAAGCAGGCTACTTCCAGAAGGAGATCGCCCAGAGCGCATATCGGTATCAGCGCGAGATCGATACCAGGCAGCGCATTATCGTAGGCCTCAATGACCACCGGCTCGACGAACCGGCGAAGATACCCTTGCTCAGAATGGACCCTGAAGGCTACGAACGGCAGGTGAATCGGCTCAACCAGCTCAAGGAGCAGCGCGACGGCGCAGAGGTGCGGAGGCGACTGGATGCACTCCGCGAAGCTGCCGGAGGCACTGAGAACCTGATGCCGTTCATCCTCGATGCCGTGCGCGCCTCTGCCACCTTGGGTGAGACGTGCGGGATCCTGAGAGAAGTCTTCGGTGAGTACAGGGAGCCGGTCATAATCTGATCGGGGGCATTGCGCGGGCCGACCGCGACCCAGGATCATGCGCCTCTGGGGCACCTGGGGTTAATGCCTGCTCGTCTCAGTGCCCGCACTTCAGTCCGGCATCGCTCGAGGTGGCCAACTACTGTGAGCTGCGACAGATCTCTCTACATCCTTGCTGGCGCACTTGCCCACAAAAGCCAGCTCGGCTATTATACGCACCACTTCTGGCCCAGTGCGCTCTGAGCCAAATCGGTCTACGCATGACCTCCGATCTGTAGCAGGGGATCTGGCTGCTGTCTGGCGATCCCAGGAGAGAACGCCAGACTTGTGGAGAAAATTAGCGAAGAAGACGCACCTTGGGAAGGAGTCTCTGCCATGAGAACCAAGAACTTCACTGTCCTGCATTCCAATGACATGCACGGTGACTTCCTCGCTGAGGTCCAGGGCGCTGAAGGTAACCTGATCGGCGGACTGTCCCTCCTCTCAGGCTACATCAACAGGGTCCGGCGGGAAGAGGAGAACGTGCTGTACGTCATCTCGGGCGACATGCTTCAGGGCTCCATCATCGACTCTGAGTATCGAGGGATATCTACAATCGAGATCATGAACTACCTGGCCCCTGACGTGGTCACTCTCGGCAACCACGAGGTGGATTATGGCCTGCCCCACCTGCTGTTCCTGGAGAAGATGGCCAACTTTCCCATCGTCAACGCCAACCTCTACATCAGCAAGTACAACAGGCGGTTGATGCGACCATACGTCGTTCTCAATGTGGCCGGGTTTGACATCATGTTCATCGGTATCATCACCGAGGCCGTCCTTCAATCATTGAAGATGGACGAGCAAATCGCCACTTTCATCTCTCTGGAGGACGCAAGCCTGGAAGTGGGCAAGATCTGCAACGCGTACAAAGATGAGGACATAGATCTCACGGTCCTTCTTACCCACGTCGGCTTCGAATCCGACAAGGAATTGGCTTCTCTCCTCAGGCCGGAATGGGGAGTGGACATGATCATCGGTGGCCATTCGCACACCATTCTCGACCAGCCCGCCGTCGTCAATGACATTCTCATCGCGCAAGCGGGCACCGGCACGGATCAGATCGGGCGTTTCGACATCGTGGTCGACGACGACACCAACAGCATCGTGGAGTGGAAATGGCGACTCATCCCCATCGACAACACCATCGCGGGGCCAGATGAGGAGCTCACGCAGTTCATCGCTTCATTCAAGGAACAGGTAGACCGTAAATACAATACCGTCGTCAGCCGTTTTGCGCGGAAGCTGACCCACCCTCGACGCGAAGAGGAGACAGCTCTCGGCAATCTATTCGCAGACATCTTTGCCCAGCGGGCGAAGGTCGACGTCATGTTTTTGGGTAGCGGCTCCATCCGCGGCACCGAGCTCGGCCCTCTGGTCACTCTAGGCGACCTGAGAAGTATCTTCGCCTTCGATGACACCTTGTTCAAGCTGGCAGTCACCGGTGACCAGCTAAGACAGATCTTCTCTCACATCATGCGGCCTGAGAACAGGAACAGCGAGGGCGAGTGCTACCAGGTGAACCAGGGAGTAAAGGCTGTCTACTCTGATGCGGCCGGAGAGCTCCAGGATCTGACCATCGGGGACAAGCCGGTGCAAGATGATGGGCAGTATACCATCTGCATGCAGGGGTACCACTTCACGAACTCTGGGCCGAATCTCGGTCTGGCCTCGGATGAGTTGACCACCTTGCAGCCAGCCCACATCGTCACTACATCAGCTCTCGACGTGCTCGAGGAGTACCTGAGGGCGAACCAGAACCTCAAGAGCCAGGTGGAAGGCCGGCTGACCTACAAGACTGCTCCATAACGCCGGCGAAGCCCTGCCCCTCAGACAATCTCTCTGGCGTCGGGTTCGCAAAGGTTCCGGCTAGCGAGGAACTCGAGGACCAATCGGTTGAACTCTTCCGGCCGCTCCACTTGAGGTGTGTGACCACAGCGCTCCATGATGCGCACCTCAGAATTGGGGATGAGATCCCGGGCAGCGTAGGCATGGGCAACGGGGACCACCGGGTCGTGGCGCCCCCAGATGATGAGAGTCGGCACATCCATGCCAGCCACTTCTCGCTGCAGATCCGCGAGCATCTCCTGGCGTTGCCCTCGAATGCTGACCCCCATCCTGGCGATTCTCAGGGCGTTCTCTCTTACACCTGGTGTTCTCAACACTGTTGCCGCGGCGGCCAGCCATTCGTCATCGATGGAGCTCGAATCGTGGAAGGCCCATCTCTTCAGTGAGGCAAAGGCGCGCTGGTACACCCTGAAGACCAGGTCACCCAACAGGGGAACCGACCACAGACGCAGCAAGAGGTTCAATTCCCCACCAAACCCGGCGCTGTCCACCAGAATCAGTTTCTGCACCCGTTCGGGGGACCGAACAGCGGTCTGCGCGCATACCAGGCCGCCGAGGGAGTTCCCCGCAAGGCTCGCTCGTTCCAGGCCCACAGCGTCCATGAAGTCAGTGATGAAAGACGCGGCGTAGTCCAGCGACAAGTGCTCGATCTTCTTGTCTGACCCTCCGAAGCCCAGCAGGTCCAGGGCGTACACGCGGTGCTCTGCGGCAAGCGGCCCAACATTGTACTGCCAGAACTCCACCGAGGCTGCGAGGCCATGCACCAGGATCAGTGCGGGACCCTCACCC
>DATKVP010000181.1:0-3730 GCA_035530015.1 Anaerolineae bacterium
CGTCGAAATAGTCGTAGTCGAGGTGGTCGAGCTTGCCCTGACTGTAGACAGGGTTCACGTAGGCAGCAATCCAGTTGTTCTCGAACAGCCCGGTGGTCCAATCCCAGCCGCCGAGAGTCCAGTTGCTGGAACCACCCTCGAAGCCATCGCTGAAGCCGTCCACGCTGACATCGTCGATGAACCACCCAGCCTCGAGCGATGCCTCATCCGTGTAGTAGGAGAAGCGCACCAACACGTTCGCAGCGGGCAGATCGAAGGTTGCCTCAACCCAGCCACCGCTGTTGCCCGTGATCGCCGTGTCGGTGTCGGCCTGGCCACCTACTAGCGAATTGGCCCAGGCGGTGGAGCCATTGGGATTCACGCTGTCCCTCGTGATGCTGCCTGCGATGGGATACCACGAACTTCCACCGTCCTCGGAAACCTCGACGAAACCGTAGTCCCATTCCTCTTCGATTTCATACCAGGTCCAGAAGCTCAGTGTCCCTGTGACCGGCACGTCGAGCTGCAGCATGCGGTCGGTCAGCATGTTAGCAGCGCCGCTGGCCGCCTCGTAGCTGCCGCCGTGTGGAGCCACCCCAGATATGGCCTGGCCGCGGAGGAAGATCTCCATCTCCGGCTGCATACCTTTGTAGGTTCCGTAGAGCGGCGCGTACGGATCCAGCGCGCCGACGGGATACTCCACCGTCCCTGACACGTACCCACCCCAGTAGCGCGATATGGGCAGATTCCCGTGGTGGTCACTCCCGTAGATGTCGGTGATCGACCGCGCGATGGACCAAGGAGCGTAGGCAGTGCTCACAAACGGGACGAGGTCGATTTCTTCGTAACCCAGCGGAAATCCGCCCGCGCCTGCCAGGCTGGTGTCGTCGAGGTAGTTCGCCAGGATCCAGGCATCGTAGAGGTCGTTCATGCTCGCCCCGGTGAGAAGCTCTATGGCGTCGATGCTGTTGGCTGGCTCATCCACCATGTCGCGAGTCCACCCCGTGTCCCAGACGCTGCCACTCTTGCTGCCGAAGTTCTCTAGCAGGTAGAGTTGAAATAGGTAGCTCGCTCCGTAGTCCTCCAACCCGCCACCCCATTTGGTCAACGAGGTGCGATGATAGGCGAGATAGTAGACCACATGGCCCTGTGGATGGCCGAACCCGTTGAGATACTCCGCCAGATCCGCCAGGCCCTCGTCGACCCAGGAGAGTTCATTCGCGTCATGGTCGTTGTGAATCAGATGCTCGAGTTCATGGGCCACAGTCCCTTCGTAGTTATAGGGGCGGCTGACGTCGGGGCCCAGGCGATTCTCCCAATCCCATGTGTCGATGAAGATCATGTTCCGGTCGAAGTCTTCATTGACCTTGGCCCAGAAGAAGCCCCCTATGAAGAAGGGGAAGTCGGGATCGTAGTAGCTTTCATCGACAATGTTGTAGACCATGACGTCGATGTTGTCATTCCCAGCGGGGCGTTGGACGTACTCCCCAAAGTAGCTGACATTTGTGTCCACAATGCTGTCCATCGAGCCCTGCAGGTACTCCAATTGGTCGCACGTGATGACATCGGTGTGGCCATAGTCCGTGGTGAGGAAGTCCCAGGCTACCCAGAGGGTCGCCTTCCCTGTCGAGCCCGCCGGCGTCTCGTTCCAGAAGACGACGTTTTGAGATCCCGGGTGGGCCGGGTCGAAACTGGAGATGGCAATCACTACTGAGGTGTCATCCCCAAGGCATTGGGACTCTGTCGTCGTGCTCAAGGCCACGATCGCGGCTGCCTCTTCGGCGCTGGGCTGCGGTGGAGCTGGACGATCCTTCAACAGGTCGTCGATGTCCACCTGGATGGGCAGGTCCACTTGATCGTCGCTGCCGGCACCTACTGGGACGACCGCCAGGCAACTCCACACCAGGGCAAGCACAGCCAATGTAGCGAATACTCTGCGCTTCATGATCTCTCCTCCCCTTCCTGTTGGGTGAGCATGACTGCGGCTCTGACCTGTGCTCAAGGCGGGTGGCGCCGCCTCCACCAGCGCCTCATAACCCACGTCTCTGCCAACCCGTTGGACTTCGACGTATGAGCATCACCCCCTTCCCATCGCGCCAAGAGACGCGAACACCATACCCGTGCCCAGGACATCGGTCGCGAAGTGAGAGAAATACCAGAGAAGAACTACATCGTGTGGAAACGGTGGCTGTGGCCTGGTCTGATGGCGACGGAATCGTTGGCGGAGGGCTAGACCAGCCAGCAGAACTGATAGTACTTTAGTACTATTATATGATACCGCAATTCGGACCAGTTGTCAAGCCGCGGCGAGCCCGATGACTCTGGGGTAGATCGATTGCCGGACAGGTTTGGCGATGCTAGAATCATGCTCATGTCAAGCCAGCATCCTCAGCGCCGGGTGCAGTGTTGAACCTCGAAGATCTCGTGGGGAGAATACAGCAGGAGCTGGAGTTGCACGCCGATCCTGTGTTCAGGGTCCGGGCTGCGGAGTACTGCCAGCGCGACATCGGCCGCTTTCTGGGAGTGAGGACGCCCATGGTCAGGCAAATCAGCGCCAAGTACTTCCAGGAGATCAAGCCCCTCAGCATAGACGCCATCCTCCAGCTATGCGAGAGACTGCTCGAGACGGGCCTATCCGAGCACACGACCATCGCCTTCGACTGGAGCTTCCGGTGTAGAAGGAAGTACCGGCCGGATCACTTCGATGTCCTGGAGAGGTGGCTGGAGGTCTACGTGGACGGCTGGGGCAGTTGCGACGACCTGTGCACTCACGCTCTCGGGGAGTTCATACTCCGGTACCCTGAGTTTTTACCCCGGGTCAAAGCGTGGAGCCGCTCGAAGGACAGATGGCAACGCAGGGCTTCCGCGGTCACCCTCATCTACGGAGCGCGCAGAGGCAAGAACCTGGCCCACGTCTTCCAGGCAGCGGATGCCCTGCTCACCGACCCCGACGACATGGTGCAGAAGGGGTACGGGTGGATGCTCAAGGTAGCCAGCAAGACCTACCCCGATGAGGTCTTCCAGTACGTGATGCGCCACAAGAAAGCGATGCCCCGCACCGCCCTCAGGTACGCCATCGAGAAGCTGCCCGAAGCACAACGGCGCAGAGCCATGGAATAGCAGTAGGGGCACGGCTGCCCGTGCCCCTACTATGGATTGATTCAGCTATTGGCGTCAGGTGTCTACGCGGCCGATTCCGCCGGGTCAGTCAGCTCTCCCGAGTTCTCCTTGAGCCCCTCCAGGGCGCGGAGCTCCCGGTAAGTCAAGGTCCACACGCTCGACTTGAAGACCTCAGCCAGTCCTCCCAGGAATACGAGGGGCGCCGTCATGATCAGGATGAAGACAGGGATACCCACGCCAAACCCCGCGATCCAAGGTATAGCCCCTTCAAAGACCAGACTGGACAAGCCACCGATGGACACTCCCGCCAGTCCGCCCAGCACGCCGGCCACTAACAGTAGGAAGAGCACGACCGGGATCATGGCGATACCCCAACCGATCTGGATGCCGACCATGATCAGCCACATAACCACTGTGTCAGCCAGATGCGCCTTGATGAAGTCGAAGCCCACGCGGAACGATTCGATGACTCCTCGCTCTTCGAGAGCACACACCCGGAAGATCAGGGGGCGCACCAGGGATATGGCCAGGCTGAGAACTATGCCCGCCAGAATGCTGAGGAACCCTAGACCGATGGCAGCCACCACCCCAATCACCATGAGCATCGCGCTGTCCGTGAACAAGAAGAACA
>DATKVP010000182.1:0-11109 GCA_035530015.1 Anaerolineae bacterium
GAGGATACGGGGACTTCGCCCGCGTCCTGGCCCAGAATCTCGACCCTGCCCCCCTGTGGCTTGAGCAGACCCATGAGACAACGGAGCAGGGTGGTCTTGCCACACCCGTTGTCCCCCATCACCGCGACGAACTCACCGGCGTGCAGGTCGAGGGAGACATCGTCCAATACCGGCGCGTTGCCGTAATCCACGGTGAGGTGCTCTGTGCAGGCCACACGGCCGTTGCTGGATTTCGGCAGGCCACAGAGAGTAGGTTCGAACGCGTTCTCAAACCTGGGGAAGTGTGTGGTGTCTTGCCCATCGCTGACGATGCGGCCTTGCTCCATGGTAACCACGCGGGGACGGAACGGCTTCAGGTAACCCAGCTTGTGCTCGATGACGATGACAGTAATGCCTGCCTTCTCTCGTATGTGCTGGATGACCTTGAAGATCTCCCCAGTGGCCGTGGGATCGAGATTTGAGGTGGGTTCGTCGAAGATGAGGACCTGCGGCTTGGCGGCCATCATGGCTGCGATGGCTACCTTCTGCTTCTCACCGCCAGAGAGAGTGGCGAGAGGACGGTCGAACAAGTGTAGCGCCCCTACGATCTCCAGTGCCCACTCGGATCGCTCTTCGATAGTGGCCTTTGGCATCCGCCGATTCTCCAGTCCGAAGGCTACCTCGTCGGCCACGGTCAATGTGCAGAGTTGAGCCTCGGGATTCTGTTGTACCAGGCCCACGATCTCTGCGATGTCGAAGATTTCGGCCTCACGGGTACTGAGGCCATCTACCGTGACTTCACCACATGCTTCCCCCGCATACTGGCGGAAGAGGTACCCGCCCAGCGCCAGTGCCAGCGTGGACTTGCCGCAGCCGCTAGGGCCTGTGACTACTACGAACTCGCCCGGCTTGATGTCCAGGCTTACTTGATCGAGGGCGTGGGTCTCACTACCATGGAACTTGAAACTGAGGTCGCGAATGCGAATCAACTGACTTCGATCTCCGTAACTTCCGTGAGCCAGATCTCCCCGCCGTCGCTCGCTACGGCGAAGGTCAGCCCCTTTTCGGCTGCGACGGTGAAGATTCTGATGCTCGAGTCGTCCATCGCTTCCTGCAATCCGATCTCTTGTTTCTCGCCCGCCCGGTTGCTCAAGGTCAGCGTGCTCGCCTGCTGCTGAGGCTCCATGGCCTCGAGAACCGTGGCCAGCGAAACACCCTGGTACTTGCGAGTGCCATAGCCCAGGTCCAAACGCGCGTTGTCCATCTCGAACTGCCATAGATCAGGGTCATATGGCCGTGGTTTCTCGAGGGACCCCGTGAACTCGATAGCAGCGGGGCCAATGACTGTGATCTCCACCACGTTTCTGACCCACGCCTTGCTGTTCCTGGCCCCGGCGACACTGTAGGTTATCTCCCCACCGCTACCCGATTGAGCCAGGATCAGTTGCCCGTTCTCCTGTACTTCGGCCATGTCGATGAAGAAATCGTAGCCGTCGTTTCCCCTGGCGAGGATGGCGGTGGCGTCAGCGGAAGGCTGTGCCCGGGATACTATCTCCTGCATGGAAAGCCCGGTGTAGGTACCCATCAGCCCTGCTTTGGCGGTCTCCTGAACCGTCACCAGAAGGGCTTCGTCAGCCTCGGTATAGGCATACTCATATGGCGCTTTGACCTCCCCGGCCACGTGGACAGTTGGTGGTCCTCTGAGGCCGAAGTAGAGGTAGAGACCCCCAGCCAGGGTCAGGACTGAGACGATCCCCAAGAACGCCCCGTAGGCCCGCCGTCCCCTCGTCCCCGCGGGTTGGTCTCTCACCACACCCGCGCGGCGCAGAGAGTCGAGGAGGACTTTCCCCAGCACCCCGGCCAACAGTACCCCGGAAACGAATGACACCGCTGCCACCAGAAGGATGGCGCTCATGGTGAGGACATCGGTGGGAATGGAGGCGAAGGACTGAAACACCCAGACGTTGGAGGCTGTGGCCATGCCCCCTGCCACCGCGTAGGCCAGATAGCTGTTCTTGTTGCGGAACGGCAGCATGCCAAGATCGACCAGGATCCCCGCTACCACATCGATGAGGATGATCATGATACCGTGGGTGTTGCCAGAGAGGAACTCCACCGCACCTTTGGCAATCCCGGTGACCGTCCCGGCACCCTGCTTGCCCGTAAGGCCTACGGCCAGCACAATCCATACCACGTGCAGGCCTGCGAGGGCCTGGGTCGCTCCCGGGAAACCCAGCGCCGCATGTGCGGCGTTGGCCAGGGTCTGGACGTAGGTACTGGCCACTCCGCCCAGGGCAGCCAGCACCGCCATCATCAACAGATCCCGAGTTGAGAAGTAGTAACGCCTTCCTTGGGCCACCGTCCTCTTCGCCTCCACGAAAATGGCCGGTGCTTTTCCAGGAGGAGGGCACCGGCCATTAGACGATCTCCTTTCCAAGCACGGGAGGCACAACCGTTTCCCGTTGTACCCTATCGGTCAGGTCCCTTAGCAGCAAGCGCCTTAGGCGACATGACTCGGAGAGCTATTGCTTTGTCACCTGTCATTATACCCGCGTTGAGCGCCCAAGTCAAGTGGCGCCATGCCTGTAATGCTGCGCGCAGAGCATCACCTTTGGATGCAAGGTAGCGGCAAGCTCTACCACTTGGGGGAGGTCTGGGTCCACTACCCGCGTAGGGGTCTCTGACCTGTCCCCATCTCAGTGCCCGCCCCCCCATGGCGCACGTGTAGTTGCCCCACAGCGGATTCTCGCGTACGATTGCCTTGGGTTCGGAACTCGCTCAAGGTTCTTGCTGTCCGGATGCAGCAGGGTTTGTTGGTTGTCATCAGAGAAGCGGTAGATCCGCTGCTTGCAGTCCCGACTCAGGGATAGCCTAGAGATTCAGCTGGGATGTGGGAGATACGGCGCAGGGTGTGCGAATCGTGGGGGATCGGCTAGGAAAGGGCATGATAAACGGACTGTGCTCAGGGGTGAATCCGATCTCTCTCCAGCGGGATCTGCGCGCGCCCGTGCGCGGAAGGTGAAGAGGGTTGATCAGGCGATGGACGCGGTCAGACAGAATAGGAACAAGGTAGCTTTCCTGCCCTGGGGTGTTTCGGGTGCCGTCGACGAAGGATCGACGGTTGCCGAGGCCGCCAGGCAGCTGGGTGTAGAACTCGAAAGCGTCTGCGGCGGGCAGGCAACTTGCGGCAAGTGCCTGGTGCGTATCGAGGAAGGCTACTTCGATAGGTTCCAGATGACCTCAGCCATGGAGCATCTCTCCATCATGGAAGAGAGAGAGGCGAAGCTGACCAAGAGATTGCCGGAGCCGAGGGGATATCGATTGGCATGCGCGGCGGAAATACATGGCGATGTCGTCGTGTTCGTCCCCGAGATGAGCCGCAAGCACGACCAGATCATAAGCAAGGAGCCGACAGCGAGGTACATTGAGGTCGACCCAGCCGTACGCAGCTACTACGTCGAACTGCCTCCAGCTAGCCTGGAGGACGCCATGGGCGACTGGGAGCGTCTCAGGGAGGCGCTGGAGGGCGAGCAGGGGCTTCACGGGTTGACCATCGACTATCAGGTGCTGCTTTCTCTCCAGGACACGCTGCGCTTGGGGGAGTGGAAGGCCACAGCTTTGGTCTGGATGGGCCAGGAAGTCATAGCCGTGGAAGCTGGCCGCATGGAGCAGATCTATGGTCTGGCCGTGGATGTCGGCACTACCACCGTGGCTGCCTACCTCTGTGAGTTGAACTCGGGAGACGTGGTGGTCTCGGGTTCGATGATGAATCCGCAGGTGGTCTTCGGCGAGGATGTCATGTCACGCATAACGTACGTCATGAAGCGCGAGGACGGTCTCCCTCTTATGAACCAGGCGATAGTCGAGGGCATCAACGATCTGGCGACCAGGGTGGCCAGAGAGCGAGGGATTGACCCTCGGAACATCGTGGACTCGACGATCGTCGGCAACACGGCTATGCATCATATCTTCCTGAACATCGATCCGAGACACCTTGGGAGGGTACCTTTTGCGCCGGCAGTGCACTCCTCTCTGGACGTGAAGGCGCGCGACCTGGGCTTGAGGATCCATGCCGGCGCCTACGTCCACGTGCTGCCCATCGAGGCCGGCTTCGTGGGAGCCGACAACGTGGCTGTGTTGATCGCCGAGGAACCCTACAAATCCGAGGAGGTGGCGCTGATCATAGACATCGGGACCAACGGTGAGTTGATCCTGGGTAACGAAGAGAGGCTGCTGTCGGCGTCGTGTGCCACTGGGCCAGCCTTCGAGGGAGCTCACATCGGTTTTGGCATGCGGGCCGCTCCAGGGGCTATCGAGAGGGTGAAGATAGACCCGAAGACGAGGGAGCCGCGCTACAGGGTGATCGGTAGAGAGGAATGGAGCGACGAGTCGAAGGATCTCTTGGTGAGGGGCATCTGCGGCTCGGGGATCATCGATGTTGTGGCGCAGATGTACGTCGCCGGGATCATTCTGAGAAGCGGCCGGTTGAACTCCGAGTTGGACCACGTCCGCGTGCGCCAGGGAGAAGAGGGATGGGAGTACGTCCTGGCCTGGGCCGTCGAGACGGCCATCGGGCAGGACATCACGATCACGCAGAAGGACATCCGAGCAGTCCAGCTGGCCAAGGGAGCCATGTATGCAGGTGCTAGACTTCTCATGCGGCGCCTGGGCGTGGAGAGGCTGGACAAGGTTGTCCTGGCTGGTGCCTTTGGAACTCACATTGACCGCGTGCAGGCCATGATTCTGGGTCTGTTTCCCGACTGCGACCCCAAGGCGGTGTTTTCGGTGGGCAATGCCGCAGGAGACGGGGCTCGTATGGCGTTGCTCGGCGTGGCCAAGAGGAAAGAGGCGACAGAGTACGCGCGCAGAGTTGAGTATGTCGAATTGACCCTGGAGGAGGACTTCACTGAGGAGTTCGCCAAGGCGATGTACTTCCCGCACATGAAGGACGAGTTTCCGCACCTTCGCGATTTGCTCCCCAGAGGGGAGTAATAACGGCGGCCGATAGGGCAAGCGTGAGACCGAAGCTCTGGGATGACCATCTTCGGGGGGCGGCAGGGGCGGGGGGCTCGCGAGATGCGAGGGGGCCATGAGCCGAGGTGGATGGCTTCAACCGGTGACAAACCGGAAACGTCGTTGGAACCGCCTCAGCAGTCGTAGTACCGGTGCGCCGAAGAGAAGGATCAACAGCAGGTTCCCCCCCGCTCTCCCGATATCCCACCATAGTGAGGTCGTCACGTAGAAGGCTGCGTACCTACCCAATGTCTCCCAGGTACCCGTACCGGGTTGCCAGTACATGTCTGATTGCCCCGTGTCCCCCACGTAAGGCCAGAACCAGAGGTTCATGATCACGCCGAAGGCCAGACCGAGCAACGCTCCCCACAGGGCCAGAGGCACGACTTCCAGTCGCCCCAGGCGATGCAGCTTGGGCAGGCAGGCGGACGCCATGCCCATCCACCCCGTTGAGAACATCTGATAGGGGAGCCAGGGTCCGAGTCCGCCCGTAACGATGGCCGAGACGAGGAAGGAAAGGGCGCCCAGCAGGAATCCAAAGTCAGCGCCATATGCGTAGCCGCACAGGATGGGCAGGAAGAGCATGGCAGTGAAGCCTGCCGGTCCAGGCACCAGACGCAGCACGGCGTTTGTGGCCACCAGGATGCCGAGCACAGCCACGAGCTTGGAGTCCATCCGACGCGTCTCGAGATTGGCGACGATGACCAGCATGCAGAGAGCCAACAGCACGAGGAACGTGAATGGAGACTGGGCGCGGGGAGTACTCGTCGACGACGCCATGGTGCCAGGGACGGAGATGAATGGAGACAGGACCACCCAGATGCCCAGCACTGTAGCCGCCGCGAGGGTCGTCGCACTCAGCGCTTGTCCGAGACGAGAAGTCATGTCGCTATCGCTTCCAACACGTCGTCTGCGGTCAGAAACCGGTTGTCACGGAACAGCTTGTTGATCTGAGTCGAGAACACCATCGACTCGCTCATCACTGTCCTGGTGGGGCCGTCTACAACTACTTGCCCTTCTCCGAGGATGACCACTCTATCGGCGCACCTGGCTGCGAGCTCGACATCATGGGTGGAGATGAGAATGGTCTTCCCTTCTTCTCGCTGTTTGGAGAGGAAGCTGGCCAGGATTTCTTTTTGTCGATAGTCGAGACCTCTTGTGGGTTCGTCCAGGAGTATGAGATCCGGTTCCGCGATGAGGATCGCCGCCAGCGCCGCCCGCTGGCGTTCCCCGCTGCTGAGATCGCCAGGATAGACGTTCGCGTACTGCTCCAGGTTCAGTGATCTGAGCAGCAGTTCGGGCTTTGCTCCTCTCAGATCATGACTGCGAAGCGTGTACTGTAGTTCCTGTTGCAGTGTGTCAGCGAAGAGCAATGACCCGGGATTCTGAGGCACATAGCCCACCCGTTGTGCGATCTCCTCTGTGGACCTGTGACTGGTGTCTTCTCCCCAAAGCTCGACCATTCCCCGTCCAGGGCGCAGCAGCCCGACCAGATGCCGCAGCAGTGTTGTCTTTCCTGAACCGTTGCGGCCCATAAGAGCCACGAACTCCCCCTTGCGGACCGCAAGATCTACTCCGCGAAGTGCTTCGCACCCGTTGTACGAGAACCAGAGGTCGCTCACCCGGACCACGGGTGGAGTGCCGTGGTGCCTCATCGTGCGCGAAGTGCCAGGCGTGGGTGCAGGCGCTTGGAGTTCCACTCCTGGGACGAAGCGCCGGCCAGCCTTGATAGTGAGCGGCAAAGGTTGCCACTTTAGTCTCCTGGCCACTTGAACGAGCGGAGGGACCAAGTCGATTTGGGTGAGGACCTCCTCTGGGGTGCCCACGATGGGCGCATCCCCACCGCCCGGAAGACAGATCATACTGTCAGCGTACTGGACGACGCGTTCCAGACGATGCTCCGCTAGGACGATGGTCAATCCAAGATCCGCGTTCAGCTTCTGAAGGATCGTCAACACCTCCTCGGCTGCCTGAGGGTCCAGCTGAGACGTCGGCTCGTCCAGGACCAGGACCTTGGGTTGCAGGGTCAGCACGGAGGCGATGGCGACGCGTTGTTTCTCGCCTCCAGACAGCGTATGGACTCTGCGTTGGCGAAGGTGGGCGATGCTTAGCTGATCAAGGACCTCCTCGATGCGCTTACGCATGATAGCCTGCTCGACGTTGTGGTTCTCCATGGCGAAGGCTAGCTCCTCCTCCACCGAGTCCACCACGAACTGACCTTCTGGATCCTGGATGACGAATCCCACCACAGAGCTCATACCGCGGGGGCCCTCGGCTACCGGATCGCGACCTGCTACCGCGATCCTCCCGCGGAGGACACCGCCGTGGAAATGAGGCACCAGCCCGTTCAGACACCGCAGCAGCGTGGATTTGCCGGATCCCGAGGCGCCTACGACGAGAAGGAACTCTCCTTCTCGCACCTTCAAGGACAGGTTGTGCACTACGGGACTCTCGCTCTCCGGATAGGAGTACGTCACGTCCTGTAACTCGATCATGATTTCAAGTCCTTTGCTGAGGCGCTGCAAGAACGGGCGCGACGGCGGACAACAGTGCCAGTCCCACCAGCGGGTTGAAGGGGGGGAACGTGAACTGAGGATAGGGGTAGAAGGCCAGGCTCTCTGTGTCCAGTAGCCAGATGACCCCAATCGCCGCCATGGACACGATGGCACAGGCGCTCACAAGACTATCGCGAGGCAGCCACAGTTCGCGGCGGTAGTGGCTTCGGCGCACCCGCCTGCTCATTGCCAGCAGGTTGCCAAGAAGCAGAGACAAGCCGGCAGCAGTAATCAGCACTCCGACCCACTGGCGGCTTGAGTAGTAACCATATATGAAGGCGCCGGCCATGAGAGCAAACATGGCAACGGCGATCAGTGTCCTCTGTACGAGCTCGCGTCTCCGGTCGCTTGATTGGGCTACTTCGCCGAAGCCCCGAGCCTCCATGGACTCTGCCAGCTGGACAGCCTTCTCCAGGCCGCCCGACAGCAAAGGTGCGAAGAGAGGCAACAGGTCTCTGAGGCCTCTGAAACGGTGTCCGCGGATGGCTTGCGCTTCGCGGAGGTCGGTGAGGCTCGATGCAAGTTGCGGCACGAAGGTGACAGCTATGGAGGTTACCACGCCCGTCTGGTACATGAATGCCGGGATTGAGCGTAGCAGCCGGTGGTGATTCACTAGTGCGTTGAACGTGGCGAAGACCAGAAGAATAGCCATCAGATTCAGTCCATTAGCCAGACCGTAGACCAGCGTCTCCAGCGTTATATCCCCTCCCAACCGCAGAAAGGTAACTCCCTGGACTCTGATCACCAGGCTGGGTGCTGTAAGGAGCACGGTCTGGCCGTGGTGCGCAGTCAAGGAGGTGAAGAGCATGCTGAATGCGATCAGCACCAGGCCCATTCGGAGGAAGAGGCGCCAACTGCCGAACGTCGGAGAGGTGCCACCGAGAATCCGGTAGACTACCATGACTGCGGCGAGCAGGACCACCAGGTAGAGCGGGTTCTTGGTCAGCATGGCCGGCACGATGCATGCCAGTAGCCACAGTGTCCAGGTCACCGTGTGGTACATGGTCTGCCCCTCGCGCGGTCTTTCAGTCTCACTGAGGCCGCTTGCGCAGATAGACGACCAGGAGTACCACCAGCACGGCTACGAAGGCAAGTACTCCAAGACTGATGCCGGCGGCGTAGCCGCTCAGCGCGGACGCGATCGGGTTGGTGATCTGCTCCTCGCCGGCGGGCTGCTGAGTTGCCACCTGGGCATGCTGCTCGCCGCCTGTTACGACGGTCTGCACGACTGGAGCGACGTAGCTTGTGCTGCCCGCCTCCACGGTCAGCCCGCCTACGTAGTCCACATAGGTCACTTCCACTTCGTAGTCGGCAGGCTCAAGGCCCCCGGCGACGAAGCCGAAAGATGCTTCGCCAGGAATCATGGGTTGAGGGGCACTCCAGGGAGTCCCGAGACGCCGGTATCTTGCTGTGGCCGAGCCCGTGCCGTCCGAGTCACCTGTGAAGCTGGCCGCGACGTCCAGCGCTTGTTCACCGCCTATCGCGGTCACCACGCCTGGGGTCAGAGCACGGGCCTGGATCTCTTCCACAGTCAGGAAAGGTGCTTCGGCGAGAGGCTTCCACGGAGTCGACGAGATGTCCACCTCTCCCCAGACCCAGGCGCTCACATCGCCGGCATCCAGCTCGGGTAGGGGCCACACGTTCATGTCTCCCCATCCACTACCGTCCTCGCTCATAGGGAAGTATATCCAGAAGAAGCAAGCCTCTCCCTCCGTGAAAGTACACTGACACCAGCACTCAGCATCGGTGCCGCGGCAGCCTTCCTCCTCGATTTTGCAGACAGCGTCCCCTCCGTACGCGGTCTCGAAGGAGAGCCCAGATTCCTCCAGAACGGTCAGGCGGTCCGCTGGGGTTTTCAGCTCGAGATAGCGGGTGAGCACTGTTCCGTCCCCGAGTTGTACAAGTACGCCCACGCCTCCCCGCTCTGTCTGACCAGACATTGGCGATGCCGCCATCAGCAGAGCGGCAAGGAGTGCCACCAGCGTTAGCCCGCCCATGCGGTGTCGAGTGATAAAACGTGACATGACCCTCTCCTCTCCCAATGATTTCCTTTCTGTAGTAACAAAGCCCCAGCCTTGCGAGGTGGGGCTTCGAAAAAAAGACCCCTCGTCGAGCTGACCAGGGGTTCTTCCTCACGGTTCACGAACCGTGGCTCCCATCCCTTTTCTCTCGAAGGTTGGCAGAGCCCGATCCGGGCGGGTATCCTGGCTTCTCCAGGTTCTCTGGAGCTACAGTTGCGGGACAGCGCCGGACTTTGACCGGCTTCCCCTTTACGTCCTGGCGTCCGAGGGACGGACACCCGAATCACAGCCTATTCGATTTGTGTGCAGTATATCACAGATCCATCAACTTGTCAAGGACGCGTGTCCACCAGAAGCTTGTCCCCTCAGAGGCGAACCGGCCACGGGCAGGGAGAACCGCAGACATGGGCATCATCTCACCACGAGCACCGGCCTGTCTGACCCCATCACAATCTGCTCTGTTGCGTCCGTGAGCATGAAGCGTTGAAGACCCGAGGCGACGTGCGCGCCGATCGCGACGAGGTCATAGTCCCCTTCACGGGCTTCCGCCAGGATCTCATCCACAACAAGACCATGACGAACCTTCGCCTCTCCCTCCACTGACAGATCTTCCAGGATCTGGAGGTCTTTCCTGAGATGAATAGCCTCACGCGCGTCTGTCGTGAGCAGAGCTTCGGTGGAGTTTTCCAGGTCACTCACCTCACACTCCGGACCGAGAGCCAGCTGTGACATGACATGCAGCACCGTGACCGAGGCGCCGGTAAGGGCGGCGATGCGCCCCGCGATCTCCGTGTCCTTCTCACCAGCTTTGGCACCTGCTGTGCAGACCAGTATCCTGCTCAGCCTTCGCCGCTTGCCCTTGACGATGAGAACCGGCGAGGGGCAGTATCGGGCCAGCCGCGCCGCCGTGGAACCCAACACGAAGCGAGTGATGCCTCGGCGGCCCCGCGAGCCGACGACTACCAGGTCGTACTTCTTCTCCTCCGTCTCTTTCAGGATCTCCTCTGCGGCGTGGCCGCGCCTGATGAGAGAATCGATGTGCGGTACGTCCTCGCAGAGCGCAGTGCTGGTCCTTTCCAGCATACGAGTCACCTTTCTCTCCTCGTCCTCGCTCTCCAGCACTCCAAGGATGGTGACCATGTCCTTGGCTTCGCGGGCGATTAGCGCGCCGAAGCGGAGGGCTTCCGCTGCGTGACTGGAGCCATCGGTACACATCAAGATCTTCATGTGAGAGACCTCCAGGCTGCTAGACGAGCATGAGTATGATGGGCGCCATCAGGATCGCGGCCGCGAAGAGGGCCAGGTTGCGAGTGCTGCCCACGACGAGCGATGTCAGCCGCAGGACGGCTCTCTCATACGGCGTGTAGAGGAGGCCAAGAACGAAGAGCGACACGATGGTGATGCTCAGTATCTGGACCACGACCACATTGGTGGCAAGGGGGTTGTTCAATAGCAGGGCGACGAGCAGTGTGTCTATGAAGGTGGAAACGTTCGCACCCATGATGTAGGCGATAGCGTTCTCACTCCTGATGTAGCCGCGT
>DATKVP010000183.1:0-5068 GCA_035530015.1 Anaerolineae bacterium
GGGGGGAGTGTCGGAACTGGAAGACGAGCGTGATTTAGGATCACGTGGAGTAATCCGTGTGGGTTCGAGTCCCACCTTCCCCACCAGACTGGTCCAGCAAGCGGGCGTAGTTCAGCTGGCAGAACGTCTCCTTGCCAAGGAGAAGGTCGTGGGTTCGAATCCCATCGCCCGCTTTTCTCTATGCCAGGTGTCCGGCAGCGGACCGGGCTTTCTGGTGGTTCTCAGAGGCACCGTACTCAGGTGTCATCCCAAACTACAGGAGGTTGTACGGTTCAGGTGCAAGTTGCTACGAAGGAGTTGGAGAACAGACAAGCTGTGCTGACCGCGACTCTCGAAGAGGAGTGGTTAGATCCTTTCATGAAGACTGCCTCGCGACTGCTGGCGTCGAGGGTGGAGATCCCGGGATTCAGGAAGGGGAAAGCTCCGCATCGTGTGGTGGTGAGCCACATGGGGCGGGAGGCCCTGGTCAGGGAAGTGCTGGACGAGCTGGGACAGGCAGCGTATGAAGAGGCGGTGAAAGAGAGTGGGCTGGAGCCCATTCAGTTGGACGACCTCGAGATTGCTGAGTGGGAACCCTTGACCCTGCGTATGTCCGTGTCTCTGCCGCCGGTGGTTGATCTTGGAGACTACCACGGCATTCCCGTGGACCTCGAAGAGGTTGAGATTGCAGACGGAGACGTAGATGACGTTCTGAAGGATCTGCAGGAGCAGTATGCGGAAAGGGTCTCCGTGGAAAGGCCCGCGCAACACTCCGATTTTGCAGTGTTGGATGTCGATGGCACGGTCGAGGATCGTGTGGTGCTGAAGCTCGAGGGACAAGAGTACGAGCTCCAGGAGGATAGCGACGCTCCAGTGACCGGCTTCGCTGAGAAGCTGGTGGGGATGTCACCAGGGGAGGAGAAGAGCTTCAGCCTCACGTTGCCTGATGACTATGGGGATGAGGATCTCGCTGGCCAAGAGGTATCTTTCCTGGTCCGTCTTCATAGCCTTCAGGAGAAGCACCTTCCTGCCGTGGATGACGAACTGGCGAAGATGGTTGGCGGTCTTGAGGATGTCGAGAAGCTGCGGCAAGAGATTGCGCAGGACTTGTACACGCGTCGCTGGGGCCAGCAGCAGGACGAATCGGCAGAACAACTCCTCGACGCCCTTCTGGAGCAGGCCGAGATCGACTCGCCGCCTGCGTTCGTCAACAGGGAACTGGAGTCCATGATCAGGGGATTGGCCTACGATCTTCAGAGGCAGGGGTTCACTCTGGATGGCTACCTCAAAACCACCGACAGGAGTGTGGAGGATCTGGTCGAGGAGTTCCGACCTGGCGCAGAGAAGCGTGTGAACAAGTCCCTGATCCTCGCCCAACTCGTCAAAGAGGAGGGCGTGGAGGTGGAGGATTCGGAGATAGAGCAAGAGGTCGCGAGTATGACGCGCGTGTATGGGCAGGAGAAAGAAGTCCTGCATGACGCTCTCCTCCGAAACGAGCAGATAAGGGAAGAGATCAGAAACAAGCTGTACGGGCGTGAGGTGGTCCAACGCCTAGCAGGGCCATCTGAGGAGATTGAGGCCCAGGAAACAGAGGCCAGTTCTGCCGGGACAAACGGCGAAGAAACACCGAGCGACGAGGACGCGCCGGCAGAGACAGCGGCAACCGAGTAGGACAGGGCGTTCATTTCGGACAAGGAGAGGTTCGTCGGGAGGTAGTTCCATGAACAGTCTCATTCCTATGGTCATAGAATCAACGGGCAGGGGCGAGCGCGCCTACGACATCTACTCCCTTCTTCTCAAGGAGAGGATCGTATTCTTGGGCACGCCGATCGATGATAATATGGCAAACCTCATCATCGCCCAGCTGCTTTTCCTCGAGCGGGAGGATCCGGACAAGGACATACATCTTTACATAAACAGCCCGGGCGGCATGATATACCCGGGATTGGCCATCTACGACACGATGCGATTGATCAAATCCCCGGTATCGACTATCTGCGTGGGATCCACAGCGAGCCTGGCAACCGTCCTCCTGGCGGCGGGAACGAAGGGCAGAAGGTATGGCCTCCCGAACTGCACGATACACATGCACCCGGCGGGAGGAGGGGTACGCGGGTACGCGCCCGATGTGGAGATTCAGGCGCGCGAGCTGCTGCGCATGCAAGCCAAGATACACGAGATACTGTCCGTGCACACCGGGCAGACTGTCGAGAAGATTGCTCACGACTTCGATCGGGACTACTACATGGACGCCGAAGGTGGTATGGAGTACGGCATCATTGACGAAATACTCACTGGGCCGGCCGACGAGGAGGACGAAGAGTAATGTCCGGAGTGGCTTCGGAGCACGTGCGCTACTGTTCCTTCTGCAGTAGGCCGCAGAATCAGGTTGGACGCCTGATCGCCGGCCCTGGGTCTGTTAGCATCTGCGACGAGTGCGTCGAATTGTGCCGAGAGATACTTGCAGAGGAGGAGCCGGCCGTTTCTCGCGACCCGGCCCCTGTGGGTAGGATTCAGTCGCCAAAGGAGTTGTGCGATCGACTGGATGAGTACGTCATTGGTCAGGAGCAGGCCAAGCGTGTGCTGTCCGTGGCCGTCTACAATCACTACAAACGAGTCTTCGCAGGTGGGCTGGTTGATGACGTGGAGCTTCAGAAGACCAACATTCTGCTCGTCGGGCCGACAGGGTGTGGCAAGACGCTCCTCGCCGAGACGCTGGCGAAGATACTTGATGTCCCTTTCACGATTGCGGATGCCACGTCGTTGACTGAAGCGGGATACGTCGGCGAGGATGTGGAGAACATCCTCCTACGGCTGATCCAGGCGGCCGACTTCGACCTGGCGCGGGCTGAGAAGGGCATCGTGTACGTGGACGAGATAGACAAGACCGCCCGCAAAGCCGGTGACAATCCCTCCATAACCCGCGACGTGTCCGGGGAAGGGGTTCAGCAGGCGCTGCTGAAGATAATCGAAGGCACGGTGGCCAACGTGCCCCCTCAAGGTGGCAGGAAGCACCCGCATCAGGACTTCATACAGCTGGACACCACGGATGTGCTGTTCATCTGCGGTGGTGCCTTTGAGGGACTGGATAGCATCGTTGCCGAACGTGTCGGGGGTGGAAAACCGATAGGTTTCGCGGACAGGGTAGCCCAGGGGAGGCAGGAACTCACCTCAGCGCAACTGCTGCGCATGGTCATCGCCGACGACTTGCTGAAGTACGGTCTCATCCCTGAGTTCGTCGGGCGTCTGCCCATGGTCGTGAGCGTGGACCCGCTCGACAAGGAGACCATGGTCAGGATCCTCCAGGAGCCGAAGAACGCCCTTGTCAAGCAGTTCAAGAAGCTCCTGGCTCTGGACAACGTGGAACTGGTTTTCACTGATGAGGCGTTAGAGGCGGCTGCTGAGAAGGCGCTGGAGCACAGAACGGGAGCGAGAGGTCTACGGACTATTATCGAGCAAGTTCTGCTGGACACCATGTTCGAGATTCCTTCTCTGGGGAACGTCCGCCGGTGTGAGATCACCAAAGAGGTGATCGCCGGGGAGGCAGAGCCGGAGCTGGTCTACTGGTCTGAGACGGCCTAGCAGGGCGAGGAGTCAGAGGAACTCAACGGGCCCACTCACTTGAGGTGTGGGCCCGTTTTGTGTCGAGGTGCTGTCTTCTCTGAACCGGATACTCTACTCGCAGCAGCCGATGGTGGATGCGGTGTCACCCCCATCTCTGCAACATACCTGAGGAAGACCGTGGGTCACGAGCTCACGGTAGGCGGCGATGACTTGTCGCGCAACAATGGGCCAGCCATAGGACGTGGCGGCCGTCGCCGCCCGCTGCCCCATCTCCTGTCGCAAGCCTTCGTCGGTCAGCAACTGTGCCAACTTCTCCGCCAGCGCCTTCGGGTCATCATTGGGCACGAGAAATCCGGTGCTCCCCTCCCGCACTGTGAAAGTGAGGCCACCAACCCTGGAAGCGATGACGGGCGTGCCGCATGCCATAGCCTCCAGGGCAACCATGCCAAACGACTCGTAGTGGGAAGGCACCACACAGACCTCAGCGGCGGAGTAGTGGAAGGGAAGGGCCTCTTGCTCTCTCTTCCCCAGAAACGTCACCACGTCGGCGATGCCGAGTTTCTCGCGCATCTCCTGCAAGCGGGCCATCTCGCGGTTCATGTTTGCAGGATCCGCGTCAGGCTCGCCCCCGACTACGCACAAGCAGATGTCGTCCCGCAGGTGTTTGTGCTCCTCCAGTACCAGAGCCATGGCCTCGATGAGCACGTCTATGCCTTTCAGAGGTTCTATCCGCCCCACGAAGAGCACCAGCTTGTGATCCACTGGCATCTCTAGATAGGCTCGCGACTCAACCCGGGCTCGCGGGTAGAAGAGTTCGAGATCCACTCCGCAGGGCACCACCTCTATCTTTGCCGGGTCAGCACCGTACAGCCAGATCATCTGTGCCTTTTCCAGGGGGTTGGCGGCTATCAATCGGTCGACGGAGTTGATGACTTCGCGCTCGCTCTGCACGCGAAGCGGTGCCTCGAGCTCGGCTGCGCTCTTGGCGACGCGGTTCTTCAGCTTGCCCAGGGTGTGGAACATGTGCATCGCTGGCGTGTTCCATTCTCTCCGGAGTCGCTGGGCGACCAGGCCAGAGAGCCAGTAGTGGCTGTGGACAACGTGGTACGCTACGTCCTCGCGGCGCGCGAACTCCAGCAGATTGTCTGTGAACTCCTCAATGTGGTCGTACACCAGGTTCTTGTCGTAGGGCGCTTCCGGGCCAGCTTTCAAGTGAATGACCCGCGCGTTGGGGCCCAGGTCGATGATGCGGGGAGCATCCGGGTTCTGAGAACGGGTGAACACATCGACCATGAACCCTCTGCGCCCCAGCTCGCGGCTGAGATCCCTGACGTACACATTCATGCCGCCGGTCTCCTTACCGCCCAGCGCCGCCTTGGGGCAGGTATGGACGCTCAACATCGCTATTCTATACATCGTTGCTGCCTTGCCTTGCCAGTCGCAGGTTGTAGATCTCGGTCCGCACTCCGCCGAAGCGGTACTTGTATTCCTCTTCCCCTCGCAGGAAATCGAAGACCTTGAGTCC
>DATKVP010000184.1:0-3141 GCA_035530015.1 Anaerolineae bacterium
TGGATGGTCAGGAAGTCATCTGCCTGGAGGGGGAGCTAGGCACCGGGAAGACGTCGCTCATCCAGGCCATAGGCCGCGCGCTGGGGGTCAGGACGCCGATCACCAGTCCAACCTTCACCCTGGTCAACGAGTATAGAGGGCAAGACGTGACCATCTACCACGTGGACCTCTACCGGCTGCGCGGCGCGGAGGAGATCGTGCAGGCAGGCATCGATGGCTGCTTCTACAGCAATGGGATCTGTCTCGTCGAATGGGCGGAGAAGGCCAGGGCGATCCTGCCCGCGGAGTATCTGTACATCACACTAGAACACGCCGGCGGAGACAGGCGCCACGTCTCGGTCCACGCTAGAGGTGACTCCTACCGGGAGCTTCTCGTTCGCCTGAGAGACGCCATTGGGTCCGGAACATGACCGCCACCGTGCTTGCTATCGACACGGCCACCGAGTTTGCCAGCGTGGCGCTGCACCAAGAAGGAAACGGCACCATCGCCGAATCATCGTGGCACACCTCGATGAATCACACCGTCGAGCTGATGCCCAATATCGTGCGATTAATGGGATCCCAGAACCTTGAGCCGCACCAACTCGGCGCGGTAGCCGTGGCGCTGGGGCCTGGGTCCTTCACAGGTCTGCGCATCGGCCTGAGTGTGGGGAAGGGTCTTTGCCTGTCCTTGGGAATACCGATCGTTGGCATTCCCACTCTGGACATCGTGGCTTATGCGCACTACTGGCAGGAGCTACCGATCTGTGCCATCCTCCAGGCTGGGAGGGGACGTATCTGTACGGCTCTGTACACGAGAGACGAGGGTCAATGGCAGCGGATTACCGACTACGGTCTGGCCACAGTCGCGGAGTTGTCCCATCAGCTAGCGGAGCGCACGCTCTTCTGCGGGGAGATAGACGCACCGCTACGTGCCTCCCTCACTGCCCATCTGGGGGAGCGGGCCGCCATTGCCTCTCCTGCCTCCTCTCTGCGTCGCGCAGGGTATCTGGCCGAACTTGGCTGGGAACGGGTCAGTACCTCTGGAGGGGACGACCTGGCGAGCCTCGAACCGCTATACCTACACTACCCCAAAGCTGGTGACCGAAGACATGGAGCGACCTGAACTACCCTACGTCGTGGAATCCATGCGTGTGGAGGACGTTCCAGAGGTGGTGGAGCTGGAGAGCCTTGCGTTCCCAAGCCCCTGGCCGGCACGTGCATATCGCTATGAGGTAACCCAGAATAGCCTGGCGCACTACTACGTCGCTCGCCGCCAGCTTCCCGAGGGACCGGATCAGGCACCGGAGGAAGAAGGATCGAGTTTGCTCAGGCGGATCCAGACCTGGATTCTGAACAACAAACGCGACAACCGGCCGCTGGTGGGGTACTGCGGCTTCTGGATCGCTGCCCATGAAGCCCACATCAGCACCATAGCGGTCGATCCCGGGCATAGAGGCCGAGGCATAGGTCAGCTACTGTTGATGACGACTATCGAAGAAGCCATCGACTTGAACGCGGCACTGATGTCTCTGGAGGTGCGGGTATCCAACTTCGTGGCCCAGAACCTGTATAGGAAATATGGCTTCGCGGTCGTGGGCCGGAGGCCCCGGTACTACTCCGACAATCGGGAGGACGCCCTGATCATGACCACAGACCACATCAATTCTCCGCCCTACCAGAGGATGTTCCAAAAGAGGCGCAAGCAGTTGCTGAAGCGGCTTGAGTGGAAAACCCCAGTGCTTAGCGAGGAGTAGTATCCTCGCTGTCTCTCCCCAAGAGGCCGCTCAGCGCATCACGCTGATCGCGGCCGACCAGACAAGGATCTGGACCAGAAGCGCAATCGCCCCCAGAGAGTACGTTGCTAGGCGCTCCCACCGGTGCAGGGCGAAGCCAAGCGCTATGTTCGCCAGGAGAACCACGAGGCCTATCCCAGGCAGTTCGAATAGCTTCTCCTTGGCTCCCAGAAGCTGAACCTGGCCCGCCTCCGACACGAGGGGCACGATCTCCGGCAGTTGCGGGTACAAAAAGGCGATGTAGCCAAACAGACTAGCATTGGCTGCTGCCGCCGTCGCCGCCAGGCCGAGCGCGATCCTGTCGCGCCAGACGGGCAGGCCAGCCAATCCACCCTCTCTTCTCGCCTGCTCCAGGCTCTGGGCGGGGCCCAGACGGCGGCGCGCCCGCACAGCTGACAGGAAACCCGTCGGATTACTGGGGGCAATGACGTACGATCTGTCCGCGGTGACGATGAACAACTCGTCCGCGCCACGCCCCGTCGAATAGAAGAGCACCTCCCGCCCCTCGTCTTCGCGTCCCCAGCCGATGCGGTGACCCGGAAAGCGGAACCCCCTGGTCTTGATCCGGTCTCCTCGCTCGGCCAGCGGACCGATGGCTTCGATAGCCGCCAGGGGGATCGTCTCCTGCCTCCTGGCCCACGAGATGGTTACACTGTCGCGGCCAATCAGGTATCTGAGAGTAAGTAGCCCATACACCGGATAGCACAAGACCGCCGCGGCGAGTCCAGAGAGTATCACCAGCAAACCCAAGACGAATGAGACGAGGGAGATGGGTTGACTTCTGACCCATGCCAGAAGCAGGCCATCGAGGAGGACGATGGCCAAGATAGACCCCATGACCGTGCCGACACCCAGAAGTCGCCTAGGCTTCCATTCTAGCATAACGACAAATACCCATTGAGCAGTACAAGTGTTGTTTGGTCGCTAGCCGCCCAGAGATCCGGGGTCAGTGTCGTGCCCCATTCAAGGCATCGTCCAGCAAGCGAGCTGCGTTTCCACCAAGGATCTTGTCCTTGGTATCCTCAGCGAGCGGGAGCGACCTGATAGCTTCAATATTGTGCTTGATGCTGCGGAGTCCTGGCCAGTCGGAGCCGAAGATGATCTTGTCCGCGTTCTTCTCCAGTTCCGGGAAGTACTCTGGCAGCTTGTGCGGCGGCAACCCCGCGATCTCCAGGTGCACGTTGCTGTGTAGACGGGCCAGGAAGAAGGCCCGCTCATACCAGAACCCTCTACCGCTGTGCGCCTGGATCAAGGTCAGCTCCGGGAAGTCCACCGCCACATCGTCAATCCACAGAGGGTCCCCATACTTCAGCCTGGCACCTGTGAAGATGGATGAGCCTGTGTGAATCATGACAGGGATCTTCAG
>DATKVP010000185.1:0-18000 GCA_035530015.1 Anaerolineae bacterium
CCCCATCGGGTGCAGCGGCGCTCGTCTCGTCGTCACACTCATCCACGCCATGAAGGATCGCGGTGCGAGCCTGGGACTGGCATCCCTCTGCCTGGGAGGCGGAGAGGCAGTGGCTATGAGCATAGAGATGTGATCTTCGCCTCTTCAGCCACGGCGCAGCGACTCATGTTTCTGCGACGACGCATCGGTTCCCGCCGGAGACATCCTCTCCCAAGTTGGGTACGGCGTCTGACCAGCGCCATGACATGGTGAGCAGCATTTGCGACGGAGATAGCGACAGATGATCCTGAAAGACAGGGTCGCCATCGTGACCGGGGCCGGACAGGGCATCGGACAGGCAATCGCGCTCAAGCTGGCAGAGAAGGGCGCCCAGGTGATCGTGTCCGACTTGAGTGAGACGACTGCCCTCCAGACAGCCAAACAGATAGAGGCCGCAGGCCGCAAGACCAAGGCGGTACAAACCGACGTTGCTGATCCAGACGAGGTCCTCCGTCTTGTTGAAATCACCGTGGAGGAGTTCGGCGGAATAGACATTCTGGTCAACAACGCCGGTATTGCCCGCAGCGCCACGCTCCTCAAACTGAGCGAAGAAGCGTGGGACGAAGTGCTGGATGTGAATCTCAAGAGCGTCTTCAGGACTACTCGGGCAGCCGCGCGCCAAATGATAGCCGCCAAGTACGGGAGAATCGTCAACATCTCCTCCATCTATGGGCGGACCGGCACGATAGGCGATTCGAACTACGCCGCCTCTAAGGCGGGAATGATCGGTTTCACCAAGAGTACAGCCCGAGAACTGGCCCGATACAACATCACCGTTAACGCCATACTGCCAGGAATGATCGACACGCCACTTCTGCAGGGTATACCGGACAAGTATTTGCAGCCGATGATCAAGGAGATACCCCTTCAGCGTGCGGGAACGCCGGAGGACATCGCCTACGTCGCAGCGTTCCTGGCCTCAGATGAGGCCAGCTACATCACCGGCGCCACGATCGAGGTGACTGGCGGATGGAGGATGTGAGCACAGCATCGCTGGGCAAGGAGGCCATCGTGACCTCAGACCGTCCAGGGTACGTCCGCACTCAGAACGTGGTACGCAAGCAGAAAGAGGCGCCTCCCTGACGGTACGCACAAACGAGACGTTGCCGAAGGGGATGAGATTGGGAGTGGACTTACCGACGATTACGAACTCTTTCAAGACCGACAGCTCTCTGTTCAGAGGCGGAACTCTGGTTCAGGGGTGCAATAGCGCGGGTTTCCAGTGCGCTCGCTCCTCGGACTCACGAAGACAGCGGGGCATCCAGGCCACTGAGACTGGAGAACATCCTACAGCAACTAGCAGGAGTCATCAGCATGGACTTCAACTTGACTGACGAACAGCGCATGATACAAGAACTCGCAAGGGACTTCGCCACTGAGGTCCTGGCCCCCGCCGCACCCATCATAGATCAGACCCAGGAGTATCCCTTCGACAACTGTCGTAAGATGGGGGAGCTGGGCCTGATGGGTATCGAGATCCCGGAGAAGGATGGTGGCACAGGGGCCGACACAGTCAGCTACGTCGTGGCCCTCGAGGAGGTATCGAAGGCGTGTGCGGCGACGGGCACGATCATGTCCGTCAATAACTCGCTGGTCTGCCATGGGTTGGCCAAGTACGCCACGCCGGAGCAACGAGAGACGTACCTGCGACCCGCGGCGGCTTTCGAACGCATTGGCGCCTTCTGTCTTTCGGAACCGCAGGCTGGCTCCGATGCAACCAGTCAGCGCACCAGGGCCATGAGGGATGGAGATTACTATATTGTCAACGGCGTCAAGAACTTCATCAGCAGCGGCGGTGTGGCGGATTTTCACGTCGTCTTCGGCGTCACTGACCCAGATGCCAAGCCCAAACACCACGGCATCAGTTGCCTGCTCATAGATGCCGACTCTCCCGGCTTCTCTGCCGGGAAACCCGAGGAAAAGCTCGGCATCCGTGCGGCGAACACCGCGGCGCTCTCCTTCGAGGATTGCCGGGTGCCTGTCTCCAACCGGCTTGGCGACGAGGGGCAAGGATTCAGGATAGCCATGGAAGTCCTCGACGCAGGGAGGATTGGCATCGCTGCTCAGGCCCTGGGCATTGCTCAGGCTTCCATCGATGCCTCCCGGGACTACGCGCTGGAGCGAGAGCAGTTTGGCAAACCACTGGCCCGCCACCAGGCGATCCAGTTCATGCTCGCGGACATGGGCACCAGGACTGAGGCCGCACGGCTTCTGACTCTGAAGGCAGCAGTCAAGAAGCAGCGGAAGGAGCGGTACGGTCTGGAAGCAGCCATGGCCAAGCTGTACGCTTCGGAGACAGCCATGTGGGTCGCCCACAAGGCAGTACAGATCCACGGGGGCTATGGATACGTGAGAGAATACAACGTGGAACGGTACTTCCGAGACGCCAAAATCACCGAGATCTACGAAGGCACCTCGGAAATCCAGCGCATGATCATCGCCAAAGAGATGATGAGAGACTGATCCCACGCCGACCCTAGACCAGCGACCAGGAGTGACCCATGAGTATGGACCCCAAGACCCGCAAACTTCGAGAACTCAGACGGCAAGCAGAGTTGGCCGGTGGGCAAGATCGCATAGATGCGCATCATGCCAAGGGCAGGCTGACTGCTCGCGAGCGGATCCATCTGCTAGTGGACCCCGGCTCCTTTCGCGAGCTAGACATGTTCGCAACCCATCGTAGCACGGGCTTTGGGCTCGAGGACAAGAGATACCTCAGCGACAGCGTGGTGACCGGCTGGGGCACCATCGACGGTCGCCTGGCATACGTGTTCTCGCAGGATTTCACCGTGTTCGGGGGTTCGCTGGGAGAGGTGCACGCCGAGAAGATCTGCAAGATCATGGACCTCGCGGCGAAGAACGGCGCTCCCGTGATTGGGCTGAATGATTCTGGCGGAGCGCGAATCCAGGAAGGAGTGGTCTCCCTGGGCGCCTATGCCGACATTTTCCTCCGCAACACCCTCTCGTCGGGAGTCATACCTCAGATCTCTGCCATCATGGGGCCGTGCGCCGGTGGAGCTGTCTACTCACCAGCCCTCACCGACTTCGTGATCATGGTGGAGGAAAGCAGCTACATGTTCATCACCGGCCCCGGCGTGATCAAGACCGTGACTCGTGAGGAGGTCACTTTCGAGGAACTGGGCGGCGCCAGGGCTCATAACAGCGTCAGCGGAGTTGCGCACTTTGCCGCCCAAGATGAAGAGGACTGCATGTTCGTCATCCGCAAGCTCCTCAGCTACATGCCGCAAAACAACATGGAAGACCCACCGCTCATCCAGACATCGGATGATCCCCACCGCATGGACAAAGAACTGGACACCATCGTCCCCGACAGCCCCACCAAGCCATATGACATGAAGGAGATCATCCATCGCGTGGTGGATGACGGGGAATTCCTGGAGGTACAAGAGCACTGGGCTCAGAACATCATCATCGGATTCTCTCGACTGGATGGGCGTTCAGTAGGCATCGTGGCCCAGCAGCCAGCTGTGCTCGCCGGCGTTCTTGACATCAACGCCTCCGACAAGGCCGCTCGCTTCGTGCGCTTCTGCGACTGCTTCAACATCCCCATCATCACCTTCGTCGACGTACCCGGCTTTCTGCCAGGGGTCTCCCAGGAGCACGGAGGAATCATACGTCACGGAGCGAAGCTGCTGTATGCATACTGCGAGGCCACGGTTCCCAAGGTCACCATCATCACCCGAAAGGCCTACGGGGGCGCCTACGTGGTCATGAGCTCCAAGCACATCCGTGGCGACATCAGCTACGCCTGGCCCAGCGCCGAAATAGCCGTCATGGGAACCGACGGAGCCGTGAACATCATCTTCCGAAAGGAGATTGCCCAAGCCGAAGACCCGGAGACGGAAAGGGATAGGCTGGGACAGGAATACCGAGAGCAGGTTGCACACCCCTACGTCGCCGCTTCCCGCGGCTACATCGACGACATCATCGAGCCTCGAGAAACGCGGCCCCGGCTGATCGAGGCCTTGGCGACGCTCCAGAACAAGCGAGACCGCAACCCTGCGAAGAAGCACGGGAACATCCCGCTATAGCTTGCCAACGAAGAACTCAGGATTGGGCTAGACGAACGACATGACAGACTACACCATCATCTTCGACGGGGGAAGCCGAGGAAACCCCGGCCAGGGATACGGCAGCTACGCGTTGAGAAGAAACAGTGACGGCAAGCTGAGAAAACACCGCCTGCGTTTCGGCGACCAGGTGACCTCTAACCAGGCGGAGTACCAGACCCTCGTCGCTGCCTTGGAAGACCTCCTCGGCACCATACAGAAAGCTGGCCGGTCTCCCCACGATTTCTCCGTAGAGATCAGGGGCGATAGCAAGCTGATCATGCACCAGCTGGACGGCACCTGGAAGACCAAGAGCCTGAACTTGATGCCACTGCGAGACAGGGCCGAAGAACTGATGGCCCACCTAGGCTCGGCGGAGCTGACCTGGCAAAGACGAGACGAGAGTGTGAAGATCCTCGGGCACTGAGGGGGGGCGCTGCTCTCCGCAGGGCCGAAGCCAGACCTCGGCCGTGAATCGGGCCAGCAGCCTCAAATCAACCGCCGAAGCCCCCGTATTCCCTCACATCTCTGCGAAGATGCGGATGAACTCGCCGGTGAACTTGATCGAGCGGAAGTAGTCCTCGAGGCTTATGTTCTCGTTGGGGGCATGGATCCTCGACTGGGCATGGCCCACACCCACGCCGGACACGGCAGGAATCCCCAGCGCCATACTCAGGGGATACATGGGGCCGCTTCCTGCCATCGACGGATAGACCACCGGTTCCTGTCCGTAGACTATCGAGGCAGCCTTGGCAGCGGCCAGCGCCACGGGAGTGTCGAAGGAGGACTTGGCCGGGTGCTCACCCGACATGGTAGCGATTTCCACGTCATCGAACCCACGGCGATCCAAGTGACTGCGCAACAAATCCAAGACCAGGTCTGGCTCAAGATTGGGCACCAGCCGGAAATCTAGCTTCACCCTGGCCTCATTGGGGAGTACCGTCTTGGAGCCCTCTCCCGTGTAGCCAGCCACCATGCCGCAAATGGTGCAGGTGGGGGAATAGAGCAGCCGCCGGATCGCCTTTGTGCCCTTGACCCCGCCCAGCAACTCAGGCAGGCCCAGATCCTCCATCATCTCCCCGTCGTTGAAGGGGATCCTCTTCAGGAGTTCCGACTCCTCTGCTGGGGGTTCAGCCACGTGCTCCATCAAGCCATCCAGGGTGAGCCGATCATTCGCGTCCTTCAGAGTATTCAGGGCCCACACCAGCCTCCAGGCAGGATTGGGCACCAGGGGTGCCCATGAGGAATGGATGTCTCGCGAAGCCCCTCTCGCTCGCAGTTCAACGTACAGGATACCCTTCAGACCGAGGTACAACTCGGGGCGTCCTGACGTGTCAACCCTTGCGCCTTCCCACAGGCAGCCATCGGCGCCCAGCAGGAGCTCCTTGTTTTCGTCCACGAACTGTGTCAGATGGGGGCTGCCGATCTCTTCCTCGCCCTCGAACACAAACTTGATCTTCAGAGGCAAGCTGCCCAACTTTGCCTGGTAGCCCTCGATGGCCTGAAGCCGCGAGACGAGGTCCCCTTTGTTGTCCGCCACCCCCCTGCAGTACAGAAAGCCATCGCGGATCTCCGGAGAGAAGGGCTGCGACTTCCACTCGTCAAGAGGCTCCGGAGGCTGGACGTCGTAGTGATCGTAGATGACCAGTGTCTTCTTCCCCTGCCCTATCTCCCCATACACCACCGGTGGCGCACCGGTCACCTCGATCAGACGAGCATCAGCCCCGATGCCTCTCAGCATGTCCAGGACCATGCAGGCCGTCTCAGTCGTACCCACTCCCTGAGCGGCGATGCTCGGCTGGCTGCAGAGCTTCTTCAACTCCTCGATGAAGCGATCCGCTTCCTCATCCACATAGGCGTAGAAGCCTTCCACCGCTCCCTCCTGGGACGGGATTACTCGCACACAGCGCCTCTGCCGGGCGCGCAAGGGCGATTCGAAATATGCCGCGGCCGGCGTAGACTAGCCCGCTACCGGGCTCAAAAGACTGATAACAGCCATCATCAGGGTCAACACTACCAGCAGGATGCACCCGGCGAAGACACCTTCTGCAACCGCCTGGCCTCTCGTCTTCTGCTCGCTTCTAAAATAGGTCATCAGCAGGACGAAGGCCAAGGGCATGAAGAATTGAAACGCCACACCGATCAGCGGCAGTTGATGCAGCCCCAGGCCGACTGCCATCGAGCTGAGGACGACCACGACCACCCCCAGGGCCACGTTCTGACTAACGATGGTCCAGTTCATCCCAGACCGTCTAGCTTTGGGCTTCTTTGGCATCTCTTCACTCCTCCCGACTGGTGGCCACGATCGTTGGCCGGAGAAGACGGGCTATGGTATATTCTCATCTAAACCAGGGGTTGAACTGCTTTTCTCGCCCGATGGTGGTCGGAGGACCGTGACCGGTGTAGGCAGTGGTGTCATCGGGCAAGCTTAAGAGGCGGGTCTTGATGGTGTGCATCAAGGTCTCCCAACTCCCTCCGGGAAGGTCCACTCGGCCAACGCCGTCGGCAAAGAGAGTATCGCCGCAGAAGACGACACCGTCGCCCACGAGAGCAATGCCGCCCAGGCTGTGCCCTGGTGTGTGGACGACCTGCAAGCGTTCGCTTCCGAAGGCGATCTCGTCTCCCTCCTCCAGCAGCACGTCGGCGGCTGGACCGGGTGACTGGACGCCCAACATGCGCGCGTAATCCCCCTGATCGGAGATCAGCCACTCTGCATCATCCTTATGGATGGCTAGCTGTGCACCTGTGGCCTCCCTGACCGGGCGGTTCGCCGCGATGTGGTCAATATGACCGTGAGTGTTGACGATGTACTTGATGCTCAGACCCATTTCTTCGGCGCGATCAAGGATCAGGGGGCCATCGCCCCCGGGGTCAATGACGATACCCTCCTTGGTGTCTTCGCTCGCCACCAGATAGCAGTTGCACTGTAGCATCCCGACTACCATTCTCTCGATCAACATCTGTTCATCCTTTGTCTTGGTTGTGACCGTGTCATTCTATGCCCGCGCCCATGCTTTGTCAAACCTGACGTGATCCGGGAAGGAGGATTGTGCCTTGCGTTTGTCCAACCTCTTCGGCAGCACATTACGGGAGATACCGGCGGAAGCTCAGATGACGAGCCACCAACTGCTGCTCCGTGCGGGGATGATCCGCCAGGTGGCCACGGGCATCTACGCCTACCTACCACTGGGATGGAGGGTTCTGCACAAGATCGAAGACATCTTGCGGGATGAGATGAACGCCGTCGGTGGGCAAGAGATGCGCATGCCATCCGCGCAGCCTGCCGAACTCTGGCAGGAAACCGGTCGGTACTCCGAAGCTGGGCCAGTGCTGGCTAGCTTTCGTGACAGGGCGCAGCGAGAGCTGGTGCTCGGCATAACCCACGAGGAAGTCGTGACCTATCTGGCCCGACGCGAGATTCACTCCTACCGTCAGCTGCCTTTCGTGGTCTATCAGATACAGACCAAGTTCCGCGACGAACCTCGCTCGAGAGGCGGACTCATTCGGGCACGCGAATTCACCATGAAAGACGCCTACAGCTTCCACGTAGACCAGGCTGATCTGGATGGCTACTATCCGCGGATGTACCGGGCATACGAGAGCAGCTTCCGCCGGTGCGGGGTCGAAGCCGTAGCTGTGGAAGCGAATCCAGGTCTGATGGGAGGGGCTGCCTCCCACGAGTTCATGGCCCTCAATGATGGGGGCGAGGACACCTTGATTCTGTGCGATCAGTGCGGCTACGCTGCCAATGCCGAGAGTGCGGTGACCAGGAGAGAAGAGAAACCCGGGGACTCGGAGCGCCCCCTGGAAGAGGTCGCGACACCAGGAACGACGACCATTGAGGACGTGGCAAGCTTTCTGGGCATCACACCGCGGCAAACGCTCAAGGCCATCTTCTACGTGGCAGAAGGAAAACTCGCCTTCGTGGTCATACGCGGCGACCTGGAGGTAAACGAGACCAAGCTGGCTAGCCTGCTCAAGGTATCAGACCTGAGGCTGGCCGAGCAGCAGGAGGTGGAGGAAGCGGGCATCGTGGCGGGCTACGCTTCGCCCATCGATCAGGCTGGCAAGGTCAAGGTTGTCGCCGACGAGTCCGTCAACTGGGGCAGCAACTTCGTTGCAGGGGCCAACAAGGCAGGATATCACTTGTGTAACGTCAACCATCCCCGAGACTTCGAGGTCGATGTGCTGGGGGACATCGCCGCCGTGCAGGATGGCGATCCGTGTCTGCGCTGCGGGGGCAGGCTGCAGGCGGCAAGAGGGATCGAACTAGGGCACATTTTCAAGCTCGGCACCAGGTACAGCGAACTGATGGGAGCGACCTTCTTGGACAAAGCGGGTCAGACCAGGCCGCTGGTGATGGGCTGCTACGGTATAGGCATTGGACGGCTGATGGCTGCCGTCGTGGAGCAGTGTCACGACGATCACGGCATCGTCTGGCCGCTATCGGTGGCCCCCTACCACTTCCACCTGATCGTCCTGGGAGACGAAGCGAAGATCGTGGACACCGCAGAGTCCCTGTATCACAGCTTGCAGAGCAAAGGATGCGAGATCCTGTACGACGACAGGAACGAGAGCGCCGGTGTCAAGTTCAACGACGCTGACCTCATCGGCATACCCTTTCGACTCACGGTGGGCTCTCGCAGCTTGAGGGCAGGTGGCGTAGAGATCAAGCGCCGTGATGCCGAGGAGGACGAGATCGTTTCCCTCCAAGGGCTCGAGGAGAAGGTACCGGCACTCGTCAGTCGTAGCACCTGACACCCTGGGGCCACCGACGGGCCGACGGCGCCGATTCCTCTGGCAGTCGCAGGATCACGCGTCAGCGGCACTGGCCCTTGAGAAAAGCGGCCCGGGGCATGGCCAAGAATGGCGCGATCTGCCCTTGTTTCTACCTCTGTACCCCTTGCTGGCTCTTGCGGAGATGGGGGAAACGTGGTATAATAGGAACCAAGGAGTCACTCCCCTCGATTCGAAAAGTGGGCATGCCCCACTTTTCTTATTGTGAATACTAGAGGGAGTTCTGAGTCTCCTGAACAGCGACCAGTGCGCGGGTTCACGCGGGGAGCGATGGACCAAAGGACCGATGGAAGATGAAGACCGATTTCATCAGGGCCATAAACCAAGTATGTGCTGAACGCGGGCTTACCGTCGAGGTCGTCCTAGAGGCCCTCGAGCAAGCCTTGGCCTCTGCCTACAAGCGTGATTTCGGCGGTACCCAGTACCTGGATGCCAAGATCGATCCTTCCACGGGCGAAGTCAAGATGCTCACCGGACGGGAAGTCGTAGAGACGGTCGAGGATCCCGAGAATCACGTGAATCTTGAGGAGGCCAAGGAGACCAAGCCGGATGCAGAGCTGGGTGAGATCGTCTATGTGGAGACGACCCCTCCAGACTTTGGCAGGATCGCTGCCCAGACTGCGAAGCAGGTGATCCTCCAGCGCATCAGAGAGGCCGAGCGGGATGCGCTCTACGAATCGTACGTTGGCCGGGAAGGTGAGATCGTCGGCGGCACGGTGCGCAGCATGGACGCCCGAGGCATCGCCGTGAACCTGGGGCGCATCGAGGCCCTCGTTCCTCGCGGCCAGCAAGTGGCGAACGAACGGTACTATGTGAGGCAGAAGCTCCGGGTCCTCATTCTCGAAGTGCACAAGACGAGTCGTGGACCCGAGATCATCGCTTCACGCAGCCATCCCGACATGCTACGTCGCTTGTTGGAGGTGGAGGTCCCAGAGATCTACAACGGCCTGGTCGAGATCAAGGCCATCGCTCGCGAGGCTGGTTCCCGGACGAAGGTAGCCGTGTCTGCCTCCCAGCAAGGCATCGATCCCGTCGGCGCGTGCGTCGGTATGCGGGGTGTCAGGATTCAGAGCATCGTCAGTGAACTCAACGGAGAGAAGATCGACGTGATAGCGTGGAGTCGTGACCCCAGAGAGTTCATCAGCAAGTCCCTCAGCCCCGCTCGACCCCTGGGTGTGGAGCTGGCTGACGACCACGAGATCGGCAGAACGGCCACCGTGATCGTGCCAGACAAGGAGCTATCTCTGGCCATCGGCCGGGAGGGCCAGAACGCGCGTCTGGCCGCCAAGCTGACAGGCTGGCGGATAGACATCATAGGCGCCACGGAGGCGGCTGAGAGGGCTGTGCGCAGAGCCGAACGAGAAGCGATTCGTGCCGCCGCCAGGGCAGAGATCTCGGAGGACATGCCGCTGGAGAAGCTTGGGCTCTCGAAACGCATCCTGAACGCGCTGGACAGCGCAGGGATCACTGAACTGGCTCAGTTGCTCGATGCGATGGAAGAAGGGGATGACACCTTACTCGGAATAAAGGGCTTCGCCGACAAGTCCCTGCAAGAGATAAAGAAGGCCCTCAGAGATCGAGATGTCCTGGGCATCCTCGGCAGGGACGTGAAGCCAGAGAGTGTGGAAGAAACACCTACACCGGAAGAAGCTCCAGAAGAAACAGAGCTGACTGAGGGCGAAGCGGGCGTTGCTGACGAGGGAGTAGAAGATGCCTCCGTGGAACCCAGCGAGGAGGTTCCCAGTCCAGCAGAAGGACCTGAGGAGCCTGCTCCGGCTGCTGCAGAGGAGATTCTCGGAGAAGTGGAACCAGTGGTGGCTGGGACAGAGCCACCTGAGGAACAGGAAGCGGAAACGCAGACGTCGACCGAGCCGGACCAGGAGCCAGAGCCGGACAAGGTCTTGCCCGCCCTCCCCTATGAGGACCAACAATCCACCAAGAAGAAGCGGTCCAAGAAGAGGTTGGTATACGACGAGAGCCTGGGTGAAGTGGTTGCCAGGAAAGTGAGAAAGCCCGGGCGTGACCTCGATGATTGGGAGAAGGATGCTCAGGGCTGGGCGATCGAAGAGAACGAGGTCCAAGACGACGCAGCTTCCGATGAAGACGATGGTCCAGCAGAAGACTAGAAAGAGCCATCGCAAACACGTGCCGCAACGCACCTGTGTCGCATGCCGCCAGGTTCGTGCCGCCCGAGAATTGGCCCGAATCGTGCGCTTGCCTGGTGGAGCTGTGGAACTGGACGAGAAACACAAGAAATCCGGGCGAGGAGCCTACCTGTGCTCCAGCAAAGCGTGCTGGGAGACGGCTCTGAGCAAGAAGCTTCTCGAACACGCTCTGAAAACGGAGATAGAAGACACGGAGAAGGAGGCTTTGTGGCAGCACTGTGGTTCGCTGCCCGCCGCCTCTGCCGAACAGGCCGGGGCTGGGAGCACACCATGACCAAGGGCGCCACGGTCATGCCCCAGCTACCCTTCGTGGAACGTACGGTCTTGCCGATCTCTGATTGAGCAGATGGAGAGAGGAGTCTTGAACAGCTGGAAAGTACCTTTCGGATCGAACATGGGAGAGATGACGGTGAGTCCTTAGATTCAAGAGCTGAACTCAGGGCATCCCCGAGAGACAACCTCATCTTTCCCCTCACTGGTCCACGGTACGGACCGCTGCCAACCCAATACTTGCACCGCATACAACTCAGGCAATACTGCAGTGGACAAAGCGCGACTTCGCGCGGCAGCCACCGTGTGTCTCAAGCACCCCACGGGCCCAGCGGGGCTGTGAGAAGGGAGACGGAACATGGCAGAGAAGAGCAAGGTGGTCAGCATACCCGACAAGCTCTCCGTCAGGGAGCTCGCCGAACTACTGGAAGTGAGCCCCATTGAGGTAATGAAGCTCCTCATCAGCAGTGGCATCATGGCCAACATCAACGAGATGGTTGACTATGATACCGCTGCCGTCGTGGCTACCGATCTGGGATTTGAGATAAAGCAAGAACTCCCACCAGAGGCCGAGGAAGCTCCAGCACCAGCCGAAGAACCAACGATCCCGGAAGAGGTGCCTTTGAGGGACATGTACGCTCAGGAGGCACCGGAGGACCTGAAGCCCAGGCCCCCAGTGGTCACTGTTATGGGGCACGTGAATCACGGAAAGACTTCTCTGCTGGACCACATCCGCCACACCAACGTCGTAGCCGGGGAAGCCGGTGGTATCACCCAGCATACTGGTGCCTACCAGGTTGAACACGCAGGCAAGAAGATCACTTTCATCGACACACCCGGCCATGAGGCCTTCACAGCGATGCGTGCCCGTGGTGCTCAGGCCACCGACATCGCCGTTCTCGTAGTGGCCGCAGATGATGGCGTCATGCCTCAGACCAAGGAGGCCATTGACCACGCGCGCGCTGCCAACGTACCCATAGTGGTGGCCATCAACAAGATAGACAAGGCCAATGCCAACCCCGAGGGCGTCAAGAAGCAACTCGCCGACGTGGGGCTGACGGTCGAGGACTGGGGAGGCCACACCATCGCCGTCCCGGTGTCGGCCAAGGAGGGCACAGGAACTGAGAGTCTGCTGGAGATGATCCTCCTCGTGGCGGAGATGTCCGACATCAGAGCCAACCCTGATCGCTCGGCTGTGGGCACAGTCATCGAAGGCAAGCTCGACAGGAGCAGAGGCCCTTCGGCCACGCTGCTGGTCCATAACGGCACGCTTCGCGTTTCCGACTATGTGGTGGTAGGAGACATCTATGGCCGCGTGCGTGCCATGTTTGACGACGCGGGGGCGCGAGTCAAGACTGCACCTCCTTCCTTCCCGGTCGTTGTGCTGGGACTCTCCTCCGTGCCGCAAGCTGGCGACGTCTTCAGAGTGGTGAGCAATGAGAAGACCGCCCGTGCGCTCGCTGCCGAACGAGCTGAAGAGAAGGTGTCCGAGGAACAAGCGCCCGTCAGAGCTCTCAGCCTGGAGGATATCTACGCTCAGATACAGGCTGGCGCGGTGAAGGAACTGAACATCATCCTCAAAGCGGATGTTCAGGGGGCCTTGGAGCCGGTCCTGAACTCCCTGGAGGAACTCGGAACTGAGGACGTGAAAGTGAGGATCATCCACGAAGGTATCGGCAACATCAATGAATCAGACGTCAGCTTGGCCATTGCGTCGCAGGCCATCGTCACCGGATTCAATGTCCAGGCCGAACCTGCAGCCCTCACGATGGCGGAAGCCGAGGGCGTGGAGGTCCGCCAGTACCGCGTGATCTACAAACTCATCGAGGACGTTGACAAGGCATTGAAAGGCCTCCTTGAGCCGGTCTACGAAGACGTAATCATCGGGCGTGCGGAGGTCAGAGCTACCTTCCGAGTCTCCAAACTGGGGCGCGTGGCTGGGGTCTACGTCGAGGAAGGAAGCATACGGAAGGATGCCAGGATACGCGTTCTGAGGAACAGCGAAGAGATACATGAAGGCGGTATCATCTCCCTGAAGCGCTTCACTGACGATGTCGATGAGGTAGCAGCAGGCCTCGAATGCGGTGTCGGTGTGGAGAAATTCAACGCCTTCGAAGAGGGAGACCTCCTCGAGGTATACAGGAAAGAGCGAGTCGCCTGAGACTCGCGGCTCCCCCACGGCGGCCTAGTCACTGCTCCCTGGGGTGAGGTTGAAGCGTCATGCCTACACGTAGACAGAGAAGAATGAATGCGCTGTTGCGGGAGGCGCTCGGTGAGCTGCTCCAGCGTGAGGTCGCAGACCCAAGACTCGAGCTCGTCACGGTCACCGATGTGAACACCACGAGCGACCTGCGCGCAGCTCACATCTTCGTAACTTTCCTTAGCGATCCCCAGGTACACGAGGAAGGTTTGCAGGCCCTAGCGAAGGCCTCAGGCTATCTGCGTCAACGACTGGGGCAAAAAGTATACCTGAGGTACGTGCCGGAGCTGGTTTTCCACCTCGATGAGTCGACCGAGAGAGGTCTTCACATTGACCGAATCCTCAGGGACCTGGATATTCCCCAGGAGGAAGGGGAGGAATGACCCACGAAGCCGGGCAGTTGGTCAAGGATGCTCAGAAGCTATTCCTCGTCGCCCACGTGGACCCTGATGGAGACACCATCGGATCCACTCTCGCCCTGGCCTACGCCTTGAGGGGGATGGGCAAGCAATGCACAGTTGCCTGCTCTGATCCAGTGCCTGGTATCCTGTCGTTTCTTCCCGGCGTTGAGGAGTTCGGCACCCCGCAGGTCACGGACCACGACCTGATCATCACTGTAGACCTGAGTGATCCCGGTCGCCTCGGCCCAGCGTATGGGCACGTTCTGGCCATAGGCCTGCCCGTGCTGAACATCGACCATCACGTCACGAACACCGGGTTCGGCACCGCAAACCTGGTGAGAAGCGATGCAGCAGCGACGGCGGAGATCATCTTCGACCTTCTAGGTGCCTGGAACGTCACCCTGGATCAACTCCTGGCCACCTATCTTCTGACCGGAATCGTAACGGACACGCGTTCTTTCAGTACATCAAACACCACACCTCGAACCCTGGAGATATCGTCGGAGTTGGTAGCCGCAGGTGCTTCGCTCATAGACATCAATGAACACTACTACAAGAGAAAAGGAGCTGAGACACTACGTCTCTGGGGCCAGATGCTGAGCCAAATGCAGCTGGATGGACGCCTTGTCTGGTCTGTCAACACCCTGGAGATGAGACAGGAGTGTCACACCAACTCCGACAATGGAGATGGCATAGTGAACCTTCTGGTGACAGTGCGCGAAGCTCAGGCCGCCATAGTGTTCAAAGAGACCCAGGGAGACACAGTAGAGATAAGCATCAGGTCCAGGCCCGGAGTGGATATCTCGCCTATCGCGGTGCACTTTGGGGGTGGTGGGCACCCCCAGGCAGCGGGAGCCATGGTGTCTGGTAGCCTCGAGCAAGTGATACCCAGCGTCCTTTCCAAGACCAGAGAGGTCCTAGACTCTGACGACTTGGGGAGGCGTGTGGAATCGTAGGCCATGGTGATGGAGCGCGCTGGCAACATGCGGGAGTTCTGCATCGCTTGCCAGGCAAAGTCGAGTCAGGCGGTACCCCCACGCGCTGGCCATGGCACCACTGCCGTGACCGGCATCCTGAACCTCAACAAACCCTCGGGCCTCACATCGCACGATGTCGTGGACAGAATCCGCAGGGCATCAGGCATCAGGCGAGTGGGACACGCCGGGACCCTGGATCCAGCCGCCTCAGGCGTCTTGCTGGTCTGTCTGGGGCAAGCAACGCGGGTCAGCGAGTACCTGATGGACGGCAGGAAAAGCTACGATGCACAGATACGGTTGGGCATCACCACAGACACCGGCGATGCCGAAGGCAGAGTAATACACAGCCGCTCGAGCATCAACACTACTCGTGCACAGGTTGAGAAGACGCTGGCCAGTTTCCGAGGCCGCGTTGGTCAAGTGCCGCCGATGTACTCGGCTCTGAAGCACGAGGGAAAGCCCCTCTATGAGCTCGCTCGCCGGGGACTTGAGGTCGAGCGAGCTCCCCGTACGGTGGAGATCTACGATCTTAGACTTATCGAGTGGACCCCTCCGTCGTTTAGACTCTTCGTAGAATGCTCCAGGGGCACATACGTCCGTGTTCTGGCCACCGACCTGGGGGAAACGCTCCAAACAGGCGCGCACCTGGAGCACCTGGTCCGCACGGCCAGCGGCCACTACACGCTGGAAGACGCTATCCCTCTGAACGAAGCGGAACATGCCCTCTCCAGCGGTGGCTGGCTACGCATCCTGCACTCCCTGGACGAGGCTCTGCTGCACTTCGGCGCCCTCGTCGTAGACCCGGAAGCGGAGGCCAGGATCCGGCACGGACAGCAGGTCGAGGGGCCGGAGCCGCTGGATACCCTCTTATGTCGAGTCTACGCCCACTCGGGTGAGTTCGTGGCACTCGTACAGTACGATCAAGAAAACGAGAAATGGCAACCCAGAAAGGTGTTCAACCCCCATGAAGCTAATGCGTGATTTGGCCGGAGGAGCGCTGGACAAGCCCTCCAATATATGCATCGGTGTCTTCGATGGCGTGCATCTGGGCCATCGCTATCTGGTAAGCAAAGTCCTCGAGAGCGCCCGGAGTACTGGCCATCTGAGCGGCGTGGTGACATTTGACAGGCGGCCCGCCGAACTGCTGGCGCCCCACAGGGAGATCCGCTACCTGACCACACTCGAAGAGAAACTGGATCTGCTGGGCCAACTGGGACTTGATTTTGTCGTCGCCCTTCCTTTCACTGAACAACTCGCGGACACGACAGCTCGGGATTTCATCACCGCTCTGGTGGAGCGGCTACACATGAGAGAACTATGGACCGGACCAGACTTCGCCCTTGGGCGAGGCAGAGAAGGAGATGGAGAGTACCTGCAGAGTCTCGCAGAGGAACTCGGGTTCCAGAACTATCGTCTGCAGCCGTTGATACAATCTGGGGACGTGATTAGCAGCACCAGGATCCGCAACCTGATCCGTGAAGGACGTGTCGCCGACACGGCAGATCTGCTGGGGCGGTATCCGTCCATCAAGGGAGCGGTGGTACCCGGTGCCCGACGAGGGCACAAGCTGGGTTTCCCGACGGCGAACCTCGCCCTGGATGAGAGATTGATCGCCCCCGCAAACGGGGTGTACGCAGCGCGCATCCTGTGGGACGGCGCAAATCACGCAGGCGTGGTGAACATTGGGCAGCGCCCGACTTTCGAGGATCAAGCGGAGACTACTCTGGAAGCTCACGTCCTGGATTTCACGGGAGACCTCTACGGGAAGACCGTACAGGTTGAGTTCGTGAAGCGACTACGTCCTGAGCAGCGCTTCGAGAGTGCGGAAGCACTCATCGCGCAGATGAAGACGGATGTGGCCAACACGCGCCTCGTGCTGGAGGGGCTGTAACTGAGATGACTTCGCCACCCGTATGCTTTGAAGAGGTGGAGCATGTAGCCGACGCCGCCTTGAGAGTGTACGGCGGTGACTGGAAGGCCTTTCTCACCAACGCCGCTCTAGGCATGTTCAGCCTGATTGCCGATTGGAACGACGCACCCCTGTCCACCGAGCGCGAGATCTACCTGCGCTCCGTGGACAGTGAGACCCTTCTGGTAGATTGGTTGACCGAGCTTCTCTATCTGCATGAGATGGAAGGCGTGGTCTACATCGATTTCGACGTCGTTGACGCCTCGCCCAATTCCCTCCAGGCCATCGCCAAGGGCACCAGCCAATGGCGCCCTCAAACGGTTATCAAGGCTGTGACCTTTAACGACCTCCGCATCGCCAAGACGGAAGAGGGATACATGGCCACTATCGTCTTCGACACGTAGAAGAGTGGAACGCTTCAGAAAGGAGGAACGTAGGGAGATGCCAACATTTGTGCTCTTGTCCAAGGTATCGTCTGGGGAGGCGAGCCAGGTGAAGTCGCTCATGGAAAGCAACAAGGAGTTCCAGTCCCAGCTCAAGCAACAGTGTCCCGGCGTCAACAGAGTCGCCAGCTATGCGCTTCTTGGTGCCTACGATTTCCTGCACATCTTCGAGGCATCCGATGCCAGGGAGGCGGCCAAAGTAGCGCTACTCGCCACCTCCTTCGGAGCGGCATCCACGCAGACCTTCACCGCCATACCCTTCTCTTAGTTCGAGGAGCTCGTAGAGGGTTTGTGATTCGGATCTGGGCACTCGTCAGGCCCAATCGGTGAACCTGTTGGGAATACGAGGCTGGCCTGCCTCCATATTGTATTGGATGACAGGAGGCTCGGACCATGATCGAGAAGAAAGACCTCAAGAGGATAGAGAAGTACCTGTATGAGATCCCTGGAAGCTACAGGGAGGACATGCGGGTGCCTGCGCGCATCTACGCAGACGAGCCACTTCTACAGGCGGCACTGGGTGACCGTTCCATCGAACAACTGGTGAATACCACCACTCTGCCCGGTGTGGTCAAATACACGCTGGCCATGCCGGACATCCATCAGGGATACGGCTTCCCCATCGGCGGTGTGGCAGCTACCCAACCACCGGAGGGCGTCATCTCGCCTGGGGGCATAGGCTACGACATCAACTGCGGCGTCCGAGTCCTGGCCTCCGACATCGAGCGT
>DATKVP010000186.1:0-4038 GCA_035530015.1 Anaerolineae bacterium
GAAGGCTGGCTCGGAGTCAGGCGTGGCTATAGTCATGAACCCCCAGACAGGCGAGATACTGGCTATGGTCTCACTGCCGAGCTACGACCCCAATCTCTTCATCGGCGGCATCTCCGGCGAGGAGTACTCGAGCCTGAGTGAAGACCCGCGCCATCCCCTGGTGAACCACGCCATAGGCGGCCTGTATCCGCCAGGCTCGACCTTCAAGATCGTGACAGCCTCCGCAGGCTTGGAACAGAACATCGTCACGCCCACTTCGCTGCTCTTCTGCCCTGGCACTATCTGGATACCGCATCGCTTCGCTCCAGATAATCCCGATCTGGCTCAGCCCTTCAACTGCTGGCTGAAGGACGGTCACAAATCATTCAACATGGTGCAAGCGATAGCACAATCGTGCGACATCTATTTTGGACTTCTCGCCGGAGGCTACGGGGAGTTCGAGGGAGTGGGGCAGGAGGCGCTGCACAACTACGGTTTCTATTTCGGGCTGGGAGAGCCGAGTGGGATAGACCTGCCCGGGGAGACTGCCGGTCTCATGCCAGATGAGACGTGGAAACGGCTGACCTATGGCGAGACCTGGGTCACGGGAGACACCTACAATGCAGCCATAGGCCAGGGATTCGTCCTCACGACGCCTCTGCAGATCTTGAACGCAACGGCGGCCATAGCCAATGGCGGCGATCTATACAGGCCGACGGTTGTCCGTGAGATCAGGGATGCAGACGGCAACGTCGTGGAGCCTTTCACGCCGCGCCTTGTCCGCAAGCTGCCCGTCTCCCCTGATACGATAGCGATTGTCAAACAGGGCATGAGGGCGGCGGTGTCGTACGGCACCGCCTGGGCGGCCAATCTAGGCGGTGTGGCCGTGGCCGGCAAGACCGGGACGGCCGAGTTCCCTGGACAGAGAGACTGGGATGGGAATCTCCCGACCCACGCATGGTTCACCGCTTTCGCTCCCCTCGACGATCCTGAGATCGCCGTCGTGGTTTTCGTCGAGGGCGGAGGAGAGGGTAGTCTCGTCGCGGTTCCCATCGCCACGAAGATCATGGCGCAGTACTTTGGGCTACCCCTGCCCGACTAGTCGAATCAAGCTGATCGACTCATGGCACAGAAGGCTAGACTCAGAGTCACGGATAGCGTACTGATCAAGGGCACCAAAGCGGGGCTTGTCGTCCGCCTCGGGGAGGGTAGATGGTCCGACGCTGTGGCCGGACTGGCAAGGTACCTGGAACAGAAAGCCGCGTTCTTCGACGGAGCGCGGGCCATTCTCAGCACAGGGTCCAGGGACCTGGACCCGGAGCATCTGAGAGAGCTACGGGAGCTGCTATGGAGTAACGGGATAGAGATGTGTGCTGTGGAGACGACTACCGAAAAGACCGCAGCGGCCGCTGCCACCCTGGGCATCCCGACCGCTGCGCAGACCGAAGATGATGGGTCCCAAGTCGCCGATACCCAGTGGGCTCCTGAGCTCGAAGAGGGCCTGTTCGTGAAGCGAACCGTCCGTTCGGGTCAGACGGTGCAATACCCAGGTCACATAACCATCCTGGGCGATGTCAACCCGGGAGGTCAAGTCGTAGCGGGTGGCGACGTCGTCATCTGGGGGAAGCTGAGGGGCACCGTGCACGCTGGGGCATCTGGAGACGATAGCGCCATCGTATGCGCGCTGGTGCTCGCTCCGACTCAGCTGCGCATAGGGAACCGGATCGCCAGATCACCCGAGGGAGAACCAAGAGAGGACGGCATTCCTGAGATCGCCAGGGTGCAAGACGACGGAATCCTGGTGGAACCTTGGAGCAACACCAAGTCATAGAGGGGAGTTTATGGCCGCACGCGTGATAACCATTACTTCAGGCAAGGGTGGAGTAGGCAAGACCACGGGGGTAGCCAACCTTGGCGTCAGTCTCGCCCTGGAGGGCAACCGGGTAATCGTGGTCGATGTTGATATTGGCTTGCGCAATCTGGACGTTGTCATGGGACTAGAGAATCGTATAGTCTATGACGTCGTTGATGTGGTGGAGGGTACCTGCAGGCTTCAGCAAGCCCTCATCAGAGACAAGCGCCTCCCAGAGCTGCATCTCCTGGCGGCCGCGCAAACACGCGACAAGACCGCGGTCTCTCCGGAGCAAATGATCTCTCTGTGCGACGAACTGCGACAGATCTGCGACTTCGTCCTCTTAGACTCACCGGCGGGTATCGAGCGAGGTTTTCAGAACGCCATAGCCGGCGCCGAGGAGGCGATCGTCATGACCACTCCAGAGGTCGCAGCCGTGCGAGATGCCGACCGCATAATCGGGCTCCTGGAAGCGAGTGAGAAGAGTCCGCCAAAGTTGATCATCAACCGCATCAAACCCGACATGGTGAGACGCGGCGACATGTTGGCTACGGAGGACGTGACAGAGGTCCTCGCGATTGAGCTGCTGGGCATCGTTCCCGAAGACGACAATATCATTGTCTGCACCAACAAGGGCATACCTATCGCTTTGGACGGACACGCAGGTGCTGGAGTGGCCTTCCACAATATCGCGAAGCGCATCCTGGGCGAGGATGTGCCGCTGATGTCACTCGCACAGGAGCCACGCCTTCTGGGCCGAATGAAACGCTTGGTGGGAAGAGGATAAGTGAGGCGAACACACCCCGCTGGACAGAGGTGGAACGATGGGTTTCGTTAGCAAGCTTCTCACCCGAGAGCCGCGCAGTAAAGATATCGCAAGACAGAGGCTGCAACTGGTCCTGGTCCGCGATCGCCAGTCCCTGTCGCCAGGTCTCATGCAGACCATAAGGGATGAGATCATTCTTGCCATCTCCAAGCACCTTGAGGTGGACGAAGACAACACCAAGCTCACTCTGTCTCAATCGGCAGGCCACCACAGGCTCATCGTGGACATACCGCTTCAGGGTCGCGCGAGGAGAGCGTAGCGCCAAGTGAAAGGAACAGCCTGGCGGCATTTCGACTTCGTGCTCTTCGGGGCAACCCTGGCTCTCATCGCCCTGGGCATCGCGCTGATCTACAGCGCCACTCTCGCTTCGGCAAACTTCAGCCAGGATTGGTGGGACACTTTCTTTGCGCGCCAGGTCATCTATGCTGTCGTCGGCATTGGTCTCATGCTTCTGGTGGCCTTGACAGACTACAGCATCTTCGCCAACGTCAATCATCTGATCTATGCGCTCACGATCCTGTCCCTGATCCTCGTCTATGCGGTAGGTCGGATCTCCTTCGGGGCGCAGAGATGGATAGACCTTGGGATCTTCCCCCTGCAACCTTCGGAACTCGCCAAAGTACTACTCATCATCGTTCTAGCTAAGTTCCTGGCCGACCGACAGGAGGACTTGAAACGCCTTCCCTACTTTCTATTGTCTATCGTGTACGTGGCGATTCCCATGGTCTTCATCTACATTCAGCCGGACCTCGGCACGGCGATCGTGTTGGCTGTAAGTTGGTTCACAATGGTGCTCATGGCGGGGGTGCGCCTCAGACACGTGGGCACCATGGCCCTAACCGGTCTCCTGGCATCGCCACTGATCTGGCTCTCCCTGCGCAACTACATGCGAGAACGGATCTTTGTGTTCTTCGACCCTACGCGCGATCTTCTCGGTGCTGGGTACAACATTAACCAGGCCCGTATCGCTGTGGGCTCGGGTGGTTTTCTGGGGCAAGGCTTCGCGCGTGGCAGCCAGAGTCAGCTCCACTTCCTGCGAGTGAGGCACACCGACTACATTTTCTCAGTCCTGGGTGAGGAACTGGGCTTCGTGGGCGTTATTCTGATGATGCTGCTCTTCCTGATAGTGGTCTGGCGCATCTTGAGAGTGGCCGAGATGGCCCGGGACACCTTCGGCCAGCTGATCGCCTGTGGAATCGCCACCGTGGTGGCCTTCCAGGCCATAGCCAACATAGGCATGAACATCGGGCTGCTGCCTGCGTCCGGAGTGCCGCTGCCCTTCATCAGCTACGGGGGTAGCGCCCTGATTGCGCTACTCATCGGTGAAGGAGTCGTTCAGAACATCATCATACGGCACAAGCGGTTGGAGTTTCAGTAGCGT
>DATKVP010000187.1:0-9639 GCA_035530015.1 Anaerolineae bacterium
TCAGGTGATGAAGAAGCTCGAGGGACGTTTCGAAGACCTGCCAGAGTAGCATAAGCAGAGCACGAACAGACACCTGCCCTGGGAGGGCGCGTCTGGAGCGACCAGTGCGTCGCCGGACCGCGCACCAGGGCAGGTGTTCTCTTGCCGGACGGTTAGTGGAGCGATCCTCAGATCCTCGCCGCCTTCGCGCCTAGATAAGTGACACCATCGCATCTATCACAGACGCCCTAAGGGTGATGCTGATCGGGTGAATGTTTTTCCGTGGGCGATAGCGTGAAATGCTCGACTTGGTGTGAGATCAGACAGACGTGCGGCCTGTGCTGAAGCGGCTCCTACAGCGCAGTCTTCTCACAGCTATTGGAGGAAGCCGAGCTGCGGTGTCAAGGGATCTGCACGACAGGCGTGCGAAGCTCAAGAGGCGGGTCAGAGGCTCTCGCGTATATTGTCCAGCTCGGCCCTGGCTGCAGGCACGGCCTGGAGAAAACGCTCCAGTTTCTCACAGGCATATTCGGGGCAGTGGGCGCAGTTCTCCACGCCCCTGACCACGCCGCAGGCCCGGATTTCGCATTGTGAGCAGTGCGAGAAGTAGCGCTCCTTGCCGGGTAGGCAGCCGTCGCAGTTGATGTCCTCGGGCTTCACGTCTGAGTCGTAGTCTAGCGACCACTTCTCCGCCACCCGCAGTCGTGCCTCATCGTCGTCGTCTTGCGTGGCCATATGGGCCGGGCATTCCGTGCACGTGAGACCACAGAAGGCGATAATGCTGTCCAATGCTCCCTCCCTTCCCTTGACGGCGGAGGGCATTTCCCCCGCCCCGGTGTCTGAAGCTCCGCATCGTTTGCAGCCGTGATCAGTGTATCTCTCGCTTCCTGATGTGTCAAGTGCTCGACGTGGTGAGAGGCAATCGTGTGGGCGCAGACCCCAAACTGGGGGGCGAAACGTCGTGATCCTCATGGCCCACGACGCTGGCGGGCCGCCAATCCGTTGCCTTTCAGCATCGATTCCAGTATAATAGTGGTGTAGGGTGATAGTGTGCCCTGCGAGACCGTGTTGAGAGGAGTGCCTTATGGCCGACAACCTGCGCAGATTCAGCAAGAGGGCCCGCCGTTGTCTGGCCTACGCCCAGGAGGAGGCGCAACGACTGAACCATCCGTACATCGGAACGGAACACTTGTTGCTTGGTCTGGCGCGAGAGGAGAACGGTGTTGCAGCTCGGGTTCTGCGCAGTCTCGGGGTCGAGGCACACAAACTCCGGAGTGCGGTCGAGGAGATCATCGGCCTGGGGGAGGAGAAGGTCACGGGTAGGATTGGACTGAGCCCGCGCACCAAGAGAATCGTAGAACTCGCGGTCAACCAGGCTCGCAACATGGGTACTGCCTACATCGGGACGGAGCATCTCCTGCTGGGGCTCGTGGAGGAGGGCGAAGGCGTAGCCGTGGACGTACTCCAGAGCCTGGGAATCAGCCTGGAGAAGGTGCGGAGCCAGACAGACCACCTGGTTGGCAAGGGTGGAGCGACAGAGAGGGAAGCGGCGAAGAAAGAGAAGCAGACTCCGCTCATCGACCAGTTGGGGACAGACCTCACGGCTCAGGCAGCTGAGGGCAAGCTGGATCCCGTGATCGGCCGTGAGAACGAGATACAGCGCGTTGTGCAGGTGCTCTCGCGCCGCACCAAGAACAACCCTGCGCTCATCGGCGAGTCCGGGGTGGGAAAGACGGCCATCGTGGAAGGTCTGGCCCAGCTCGTGGCCACGGGCAGGGTGCCAGAGAATCTGGTGGGCAAGCGGATGGTGATGCTAGACGTGGGTTCCCTGGTGGCAGGCACCATCTACCGCGGCCAGTTCGAGGAGCGGCTGAAGAAGGTCATCGACGAGATACGGCAGAGCAAGGCAATCCTCTTCATCGATGAGGTCCATATGCTGGTGGGAGCTGGTTCCGCCGGCAGTTCTGTGGATGCGGCCAATATCCTGAAGCCGGCGCTGGCGAGAGGCGAGCTTCAGTGCATAGGGGCCACCACCCTGGATGAGTATCGCAAATACATCGAGGGCGATGCATCCCTGGAAAGGCGTTTCCAGCCCATAATCGTGGACGAGCCGAGCGTGGAGGAGACCGTCGAGATCCTGCGGGGGATCAAAGAGCGGTACGAGGCTCACCACAGACTGCACATCACCGATGAGGCCCTGCGGACGGCTGTCTATCTTGCTTCGCGCTACGTCCCTGACAGGTACCTGCCGGATAAGGCCATAGATCTCATGGACGAGGCCGCTTCGCGGGTTCGCATGTACAGGATCCCTCACACCATCGGCTTGAAGGATTCGCTGCAAGACCTGAAGTCGCTCCGCGAAGAGAAGGAACAGGCCGTCGAGGACAGCCGGATGGATGCGGCTCTAGTGCTCAGAGAGCGGGAGGCGGAGCTGGAGTCTGAGATAGACCAGCTGCGACTGGGCTGGGAAGGTACTTCTGAGGGAGCCCAGCTGGAGGTCACCAAGGAAGACATAGCCGAGGTGGTCTCCATGTGGACCGGGATCCCGGTGACCAGGATCGCCAGCACGGAGCAGGAGCGGCTGTTGCACATGGAGGAGGAGCTGCACCACCGCATAGTTGGCCAGGACGAGGCCATCAATACCATCGCCAAGGCGGTGCGGAGGGCGCGGGCTGGACTGAAGGACCCGCGGCGACCCATCGGCTCATTCATCTTCCTCGGCCCCACAGGGGTAGGGAAGACGGAGTCAGCCAGGGCGCTGGCCGAGTTCATGTTCGGGAGCGAGGATGCGCTGGTCAAGCTGGACATGTCGGAGTTCATGGAGAGGCATGCGGTGGCGCGTCTCGTGGGTGCCCCGCCGGGGTATGTGGGTTATGACGATGGCGGGCAACTGACGGAGGCGGTTCGCCGGCGCCCCTACTCTGTGATCCTCTTCGATGAGATAGAGAAGGCGCACCCCGAGGCCTTCAACATGCTGCTCCAGATCCTGGAGGATGGGTCTCTGTCCGATGCCAAGGGGCGAAGGGTAGATTTCAGGAACACTATCATCCTCATGACCTCCAACGTGGCGGCCGAACACCTGATGAGAGAGATGTCCGTGGGCTTCAAGCTCGCTCAGGATGAGGCCCAGAACGCGGAGGAGGAGTACCAGAAGATGAAGGAGAAGGTTCTCGGGGAGCTGAAGAAGACTTTCCGGCCCGAGTTCCTGAACCGCATCGATGCCGTAGTCGTGTTCCGTGCCCTCACGAAGCCGCAGATCAGGGAGATCGTGGAGCTGATGCTCAGCCAGGTTGAGGAACGGCTGGCCGAGCACGAGATTACTCTGGAGACTAGCGACGAGGCCAAGAACCTTCTGGCGACTCAAGGATACGATCCTCACTTTGGCGCACGACCCCTGCGACGGGTGATCCAGACGATGATCGAAGACCCTCTCTCAGAAGCCATCCTGGCTGGGGAGTACAAGCCTGGCGACGCAGTGCTTCTGGAGGTGGAGGACGACGAGATCAAGCTGCATAGTAAGGAGTTGATGGAAGCGGCGCAGTAGCGGTCAGTTGATCTGATCCCCAGAAAGGGCGGGTTCCAGTCTATGGCCAAGGGCCGCGCCAGAGCGATCTACGTTTGTCAGCAGTGCGGGGCCCAAGCTCTGAAATGGGTGGGACGTTGCCCGGACTGCGGCGAATGGAATAGTATGGTGGAGACGGTGGAGAGCAAGGGAGTTTCTCCACCGTCTTCTGTTGTCCCCCGAGGCAAACCCCAGCGTCTGGGCGACGTGCCGTCTGAGGGGTTCCAGAGGATCCAGGTGCCCATGGCGGAGTTCAACCGGGTGCTGGGCGGTGGCATCGTCCCCGGGTCGGTGGTCCTCATCGCGGGCGATCCGGGCATCGGCAAATCGACCTTGCTCCTTCAGGTGACAGCGCTGGTGAGCGAGACGGTGGGCAAGGTGCTCTACGTTTCCGGTGAGGAGTCTGCGCCGCAGATCAAGGCCCGGGCGGAGCGGCTGGGGATATCCGCGGAGAGGGTCTTTCTGCTGACAGAGACCGATGTGGACTTGATCATCGATCACATCCACCAACTCGAGCCACAGTTGGTGATCGTGGATTCCATACAGACGATCCACGCCCCTGAGTTGAGTTCTTCCGCAGGGAATATCAGCCAAGTCCGCGAGTCGGCCTCTCGCCTCACGGATGTGGCCAAGGGCGAGGGTGTGCCCGTGTTCATCGCGGGACACGTGACCAAAGAAGGTGCCATCGCCGGGCCGCGAGTGCTGGAGCACATGGTGGACACCGTCCTCTATCTGGAGGGGGAGCGTTTCCAGGCCTACCGCCTGCTGCGCAGCGTAAAGAACCGCTTTGGCTCCACCGACGAGGTCGGGGTCTTCGAGATGAGTGGGCAGGGGATGCTGGAGGTGACCAACCCCTCCGAGGCCTTCCTGTCCGAGCGATCAGAGGGGACGGGCTCCGCCATCGCGGTGACCCTGGAGGGCACCAGGCCTCTGCTGGTGGAGATACAGGCCCTGACCAGCACCACCAGCTTCGGTCTTCCCCGGCGGACGGCCAACGGCATAGACTTCAACCGGTTGCTGCTGCTGGCTGCGGTGTTGAGCAAACGAATGGGGCTGCGGCTGCACGACCAGGATATCTTCGTGAACGTCGTCGGCGGCTTGAGGATCAACGAGCCGGCAGCGGATCTGAGCGTGGCCGTGGCCATTACGTCCAGCTACCGGGATGTGCCCGTGGCCCGCGATCTGGCCATCATGGGGGAGATCGGATTGTCGGGGGAGCTGCGCTCCATCAGCCAGGCCGGGAAGAGACTGAACGAGGCTGCCAGGCTGGGCTTCAAACGGTGCCTCTTGCCCAGTTCGGTCAGGCTATCGAAGGATCTGCCCGCAGGGATGGAAGTGGTGAGGGCACGCACGCTGGGTCAGGCGCTGGATGTCGCCCTGGACAACCGATGACCCTGGCGGTGCGCGAAAGCACTAGCCCGCCCTCCTCAGTACCTTCAGCGCCCGCAGCGTGACCCACTTGCTCTGCTTGCCCTTCTCTTCGATGTCCACCCAGGTCTTGCCGTTGTAGGTGTACTCCATCTTCCAGCGGCCCTGCCGGTCCTGCTTCCCTGAGACCAGATCCATGGCCGCAGCCAGGCGCGGATCGGGTCCGTAGCCGAAGCTGGTGAGCACTTCCAGATTCTGGAGGACGTCGGTCACGTAGAACAGGGGGAAGCCGAACCTGAACCAGGAGCGGCTCGGGTTGGTGGCGTAGCCCATGGGGTAGTCGGCCACGGCGGGGTCCTTGCTCAGAAGGAACTCCAGACCCATGTCGATGGCCCTCTGGATCAGCGGCGACCGGGCCTCCTGGGGCAGCTTGGAGAAGCCCATCATGACCTTGACCGCGCCCCAGGCGCAGGGCTTGCTGTCGTTGGCGCTGCAACAGAAGCCTGGGGCGCAGGTAGCCGACTTGAGATAGCGCACGGGCGCGTCCTTCTCTTCGTGGGGGGCGATGCCCTCGCCGGTGACCACCCGTGCCATCCATTCGATGGCTGCCTCCAGTCGCTCGTAGCCCAGCCACCCCAGGTCCAGCAGTGCGGCGCTGAGGTTTCCCATGAGACAGAGGATGGCGCCGCCCTGCGTGGCGGAGGCGGAGAAGGCACCGTTCTTGTCGATGGCGTTCTCCAGGATGTACTGACACCCCTTCTGCACTCCAGGGTCACTGCCATCCGCCCCCATCTGGGCGAGCATGGTCACCGACCAGACGGTGCTGCGGTACTTGGGGCGGTAGCCCGGTCCGGGCTCTTCCCAGAAGCCTTCTGGATCCTGCGCGTCCAGGATTGCGGGCACCGGCCCGGCGGACATCAGCGCCTGGCGTGCCTCCACGACTTCGCGGTCGTTGGGCGGTTTGTCCAGGAGTTCCGTGAGGGCGAAGAATCGATTTCCCGGGTTGGTGGTGTCCTCCTCCAGGAGCCACGGTGTTGGATCGTCGTTGAGTCTGCTGAGCCACTCTTGCGTCATGGTAGGCGCTCCTCCGTTGACCATCTTGCACTATGTTGCGGCCTGGGTCATTCTACCACAGCTCTCGCGCCGCGTCGATTCCTGCGGGGTGAGTGGAGCGTCTGGCCGGTCACCTGCATCTCAGTTCTGGAGAGGGCGGTGCTCCCCTCCCTCGCTGGGAGGGGTCTTGGGGAGGCGATCCCACAAGCCGGCTTCTTGTCTTGTCCCTAGGCTACTTGCGATGCTTGAGCAGGCGCAGGACTCGCAGCGTGACCCACTTGCTGGGCTTGCCCTTCTCCTCGATGTCCACCAGGGTCTTGCCGTTGTAGGAGTACTCCATTCGCCAGCGCCCTTCCTGATCCTGTTTGCCAAGTACCAGGTCCATAGCTGCGGAGAGGCGCGGATCGTCTCCGTGCCCGAGTCGGGTGAGGACTTCGAGGTTTTGAAGGGCGTCTGATGCCCAGAAGACCGGGAAGCCGAAGCTGAACCATCTGCGGCTGGGTTTGGCACCATCGCCCATGGGGTAATCGGCGATGGCCGGGTCTTTGCTCAGCAGGAACCGGGTGCCCGTGTCTATGGCGCGCTGGACGAGGGGGGTGCGAGCGCCATCGGGTACCTTGGAGAAGGCCAGCAGGACATTGACGGCGCCCCAGGCGCAGGGCTTCTTGGCGTTGAAGCCGCAGCAGAAGCCCGGGCCGGAGGTCCCAGACTTGAGATAGCGCAACGGGGCACTTTTCTCCTCGGTAGGGGCGACGCCCTCTCCAGTGACCATCCTGGCTACCCACTCCAGGGCTCTCTCCACGCGCTCGTCGCCCAACCATCCCAGGTGGAGAAGTGCGGCCAGCAGGTGGCCGTTGAGGCAGAGGATGGCTTGCGATGGGATGGCAGCCATGGAGAAGGCGCCGTTCTTGTCCACGGTGTGCCGCAGGACGTACTGGCACCCCTTTTGGACCCGGGCGTCGGCACAGTCGGCCCCAAGTTGACCGAGCATGGTCACCGCCCAGATGGTGCCCCGGTATTGGGGGAAGTAGCCAGGGCCGGGCTTCACCCAGAAACCCTCCTGCTCCTGAGCGTCCAGAATGGTGGACACCGGCCCGGTGGACATCACAGCCTGGCGTGCCTCCACGACCTCAGGGTCAGTGGGCGGTTTGTCCAGGAGTTCCGTGAGGGCGGAGTAGCGCACGCCAGGGTTGTCGCTATCGTCCTCCAGAAGCCACGGCAGCGGCTCGTCGTTCACCCGATTGAGCCATTCCACTGTCATGGTCGGTCCTCCTGTGCCAGGGATCCAGCTCTGCCTGGGGGTCGAGTGATTGTATCACAATCACTCTGGAATGCCGATTGCCTGGCGAAGGGGCTGGGGAGGCGCGCAACGCTCTCGCCCCGTCACCCCCACCTCAATCCTCCCCCATCAAGGGGGAGGCAACTTTGGCAGCTTGGCGAACGGGTCCTAGCCGCTCGACATAGATTCCCCTCTGGGGAGGGTAGAGTCCGCCCTTCGGGGTAGATAGGAGGGCTGAAGCCCTCACTATGAACCCTACTAACGACAGAACCAGATCAAGCATCGTGAGTAGCCGCCGAGCCCCTTGAGGCGGCGTATCGAAGGAGGGGCCCGTTCCTCATGGGCCTTGTTCGGGTCGTACCTGACACACCGTGATCTACCGAACCCGCACGCTTCGATACGGCCTTCGGCCTACTCAGCATGATTTTCCACGGTCGTCAACGGGGTATCCTCGGCAACGGGCAAGCGTGGCCCAGGGGATCGTCTGTGCCCACGTCCTCCCCCGAGGGGGACAGCCCAGGAGGGCCGCGCTTTGGATCTCAAGAGGCGACCTTGGTTCGACGCCTCTTGCCGGATCCTTTGCCATTCGATCCAACCCCCACCCAGAAGTGATGGGGCAGCACCCCCGGACTGGTGACTACCTTGATGCCGTTGTCCGGAAGCCCATCCTCCGGCAGGCACTCCGGGTGGACGTAGCATCGATTTGGCTTCCTGCCGAACTTCTCCTCGTATCGTTCTGCCGCCTCGAGGACCTTGGAAGCGAAGTCCGCCTTGGAGTCATCATACCAGAGCAGGCCCGTCTCCACGGCACACCTCCCCTCTCACACCAGAGAGGACGAACTGCTGAGCATCGTCCCCCCGCTCGCGCGCTGCGACGGAGGAATGACTTCCCCTCACGGGCAACGCGCTGTCGAGCACCGTGCACTGCTCGTGATCATCCATAGTGGGCAGCTGTGGCAGCCCTAGCGCCAGGGCCAGGGTAGAAAGGGCGGCCCTGAACCCCTGGTGGTAGGACCTCTGGCGCAAGGGATCGCTGCCCAGCATTCCAGCGGCTATCGCCTCCTCGTTGGCGTGGACAGCGGCGAGGATGATCTGCTCTATGTCGTGTGTGAACCAGACATCAACGGACACGTCGACTCTCCTTTCAGGACGAGGTGCAGGGCACGCCTGGCCTCCTGCGAGGCGGTCTAACGAAGGGGATAACGTTGTTACCGAGCGTCACAGCCAGTTGGGTGACGGTCGTTTGATCAGGGGTCTGCGCGGGCCAGTCCAGCCTCATGGCGCAGTTGATACAGTCGGCGGGGGAGGTCACGGGGGCTGTCTTCAGTGCGCAAGCAGAGCGCACGAAGGAGAGACGGGGCGCCTGGTCGTCCCAGACCTCGACGTGGCCGCTGGCCCGGCGAACGGTGATGGGTATCAGGGTGATCTTCTCCAACGAGAAACGGAGATGCTGGCAGTCGCAGGCTGCGGCAGGGCACTGAAAACAGATCGCCGGAGAGACCTCATGGTCACCAATGGCGATCTTGGCACACTTGATTCGGCCATCATCTAGCACGGAGCGGCGCGGGCAGGAACCCCTCTGCACGACAGACCTCCTTTGGGTGGTTGCAGGCTTCTTATCTGTCACGAGAGTGCTTTTTTGCGGGAGGCGTGGCTAGAACACGTGTTCTTATCTAGAGTATACCAGAACACGTGTTCTATGTCAAGCTTGGGGAGATGATTGTTGTGAAAAAGGGGAAGGATTTAAGGTTCAGGCGGCCTCGAGCCGACGGATGACCATCACGACCTTGCCTTGAACCTGTACGTTGTCGGGGCTGGCGTAGATGGGTTGCATGGTGGGGTTGGCGGGCTGGAGGCGAATCCTGCTGCCCTCGTGATAGAACTTCTTGAGGGTGGTCTCCTCTTTGTCGCGCAGCCAGACCGCGACCATATCGCCGTTCTCGGCCACTTCCTGATGTTTCATGACCACGATATCCCCATCATTGACCAGGGCGTCGATCATGGACTCGCCCTGAACCTGGAGGGCGAACAGGCTCTCTCCATCCTTGACGATGCCTCGCGCCAGTTCCAGGTGCTCCTCAGGGACAGCATCCCCGGGGACAGGTATGGGATCACCTGCCGCAATCCTGCCCAAGAGAGGCAGCATAATCACGTCGTCGCGATCCATGCTCTGGCCCACGAGCCTCAGGCCACGGGAGACCTCAGGATCCCTGGCGATGTGTCCGGCCCGCTCTAGGATGTTGAGGTTGTAGTTTACCACCGAGGTGGAGGAGATGCCCACCGCCTTGCCGATGTCGCGGATGGTAGGCGGGTAGCCGTTCTCCTGAAGGAACTCATTTATGAACCCCAGAATGGCTTCCTGGCGCGTTGACAGGCTCATGGTTGCCCCCTTTCGGCT
>DATKVP010000188.1:0-3643 GCA_035530015.1 Anaerolineae bacterium
CCTGGAGGGAGAACCTGGCGATTTCCGGGTCTCCGTTCTGCACAAGGCGAGGTACGTGGATGTTGCCCTCTGCAACGGCTGCGGAGAGTGCGCTGAGGTTTGCCCCGTTGAGGTGCCACGAGATCTGGGCGGAGGTCTGGAGACGCGGAGAGCCATCTACAGGCCATATCCCCAGGCTTTTCCCCCAGCATTCGTCGTGGATAGGGATGCATGCACGGAGTGCGGCGAGTGTTTGAAGGTCTGTCGGACCGGCGCGATCAATCTGGAGATGGAGGATCAGCGCTCAACACTGAACGTGGGTGCGGTGCTTCTGACACCGGGCTTTGAGCCCTTCGATGCCGGCCTCAAGACCGAGTTCGGGTATGGCGTGCACGAGAACGTGCTGACCAGCATCCAGTTCGAGCGTATGCTCAGCCTGACCAGTTCGTCTGCGGGCTTGCCCGTGCGGCTATCCGACAATCAGGCCCCTGGTCGCATAGCCTTCATCCAGTGCGTCGGTTCTCGGGATATCTCCTGCGACCGGGGCTACTGCTCGTCCATCTGCTGCATGTATGCCACCAAGCAGGCGATGCTGGCTAGAGAGCGCCTGCCGGACGCGAAGGTTACGGTTTTCCATATGGATGTGAGGACCTTCGGCAAGGGATTCGAACGGTACTACGAGAGAGCCCAACAGGAGTATGGCATCGAGTACCGGCGGAGCATGATCTCCAGAGTGAGGGAGCTGGCCGAAAACAAGAACCTTACTCTACAGTGCGTGGACGACGCGGGTGCCCCTCAGGAGGAGGAGTTCGATCTGGTCGTCCTGTCCGTCGGGTTTGGTCCTCCCCTCGGAGGGGAGAGCCTGTCTGAGAAGGCAGGTGTATCTCTCAATGATTACGGGTTCTGCAGAACGACGCCCTTCTCCCCCAGCGCGACCGATCGCGACGGCATCTTTGTCGCCGGGGGATTCAGGGAGCCCCAGGACATCCCGCAGGTCGTCGTCGAGGCCAGCGCTGCTGCGGCTGGAGCCGCTGAGGTGCTGGCGGGCAGCCGTACGCCCCAGATCGCCAGGGAGTACCCCCCGGAGCGGGATGTCAGCGACGAGGACCCGCGGGTGGGCGTTTTCGTCTGCCGGTGTGATGGAAGCATCGGAGACGTGGTGGACATCCCGTCGGTGGAGGAGTATGCTGCTCAACTCGCAGACGTGGTCCTCGCGGAGCAGGTTGCGGCGGCCTGCGAGCCTGAGGGTTTGGAGGCCATCAGGTCGGCCATCGCGGAGCGCGGCCTGAACCGAGTGGTGGTGGCTGGCTGCACGCAGCGCATACATGACGACGTGCTGGTGGACGCGGTTCGTGAGGCGGGTCTGAACGCCTGCCTGCTCGAACGGGCGGACTTGCGTGAGGGATGTGCCTGGGCTCACGGTGACCAGCCTGAGCAGGCAACCCTCAAGGGCAGACAGCTCGTAGCCATGGCTGTGGCCAAGGCACGCCTCCTGGAACCCAGTCAGGCAGAGGAGGCGGAGATTTCTCCTGGAGGGCTGGTCCTCGGCGGTGGGGCAGCCGGCATGGAGGCTGCTCTCTCCCTGGCGCGACAGGGCTTCTTTGTCCACCTGGTGGAGAGGGAGAAGGAACTGGGAGGACACCTCCAGCATATCCACTACACCCTGGATGGTGGTGATCCTCAGCAGTACTTGCAGGAACTAATCGAGCAGGTTGAGGGCAGCGAGTTGATCACCCTGCATCTGGGGGCGGAACTGGAAGAGGTCGCGGGGGAGCCGGGGCGCTACAGGAGCGTGATATCCACCGGCGACCAAACCGAGGAGCTGCTTCACGGGGTGATTGTGGTGGCCACGGGTGGTGAGGAGGTCAAGCCCACCGAGTATCTGTACGGGGAGAATCCTCAGGTGGTAACCCAGCGAGAGCTGGAGGAGCGGATCGCCAGCGACAAACGGGCCCTCGCTGGTGTGAAGAACGTGGTCATGATCCAGTGCGTTGGTTCGCGGGAGCCTGCGCGTCCCTATTGCAGCCGCATCTGTTGCTCTGTCGCCATCAAGAACGCCCTGCGGATCAAGGAGCTGAACCCCGAGGCGCGTGTCTTCGTACTCTTCCGTGACATGCGGACCTATGGTTTCCAGGAGGAATTCTACCGGCAAGCCAGGGAGGAGGGCGTGGTCTTCGTGCGGTACGAATCAGAGGGCAAGCCGCGAGTCGAAGGTGAAGGCGACCGGCTGCGCGTATTGGTGAGGGATCCGATCCTGGGTGCCGATCTGGCGCTGGACGCAGATCTGGTGGTCTTGAGTGTGGGAGTAGCCCCTGACGACAACCAGACCCTGGCCGAACTGCTTCGCGTTCCTCTGGACGAGGACGGCTTCTTCGAGGAGGCGAACACGAAGGTGCGCCCCATGGACTTCGAGGCCGTGGGGATGTACCTCTGTGGCCTCTGTCACGGTCCTAAGAGTATCAATGAGTCCATCTCTCAAGCGAGAGGTGCCGCGATGCGGGCGGCGGTGATGCTGGCCAGGCAGCGACTGGAGGGTCAAGCGGCCGTACCTTTCGTCAACCCGCGGCTGTGCATCGCTTGTGGACGCTGTATCGAGACGTGCCCCTACGGTGCGCTGATGGCCGACGAGGAGACCGGCATCACGGAGGTTCTTCCCTTGTTGTGTCAGGGCTGTGGGGCCTGTACCGTAGCGTGCCCCAGCGGCGCCATCCAGCAGCGCGTCTTCGAGAAGACACAACTCATGGCCATGCTTGATGCGGCCCTGGACTAGTCGGTGCTGTTAGCACGTAACTGCGTGGCATGGAGCTAGGATAATGGACGGTTTTGAACCCAGGATAGTAGCCTTCCTGTGCAACTGGTGCGCCTATACTGGTGCGGACCTGGCGGGCACCTCCAGGCTACAGTATCCACCCAACGTGAGGGCCATACGAGTCATGTGTACGGGGGGTGTGGATCCGATCTACGTCATCAAGGCCCTTCTGGAGGGTGCCGATGGAGTGCTCATCGGGGGCTGCCACCCTGGTGACTGCCACTATCAGAGCGGTAATCTCAAGGCTCGCCGCCGAATGGTGATCCTGAGGAGTATCCTGGAAGAGATGGGTCTCGATCCCGACCGCGTCTGGCTGCGCTGGATAAGTGCCAGCGAAGGTAAGCTCTTCGCGGATACGATGGGGGAGATGGTTGATGCTCTCAAGGATAAGGGGCCCAGTCCCATGCGCGAGGCTTGGGCGATCTAGCGGAAGGGTGCGGAGGCGCGACTTATGGGTGTGAAGGCCATACTGGAGGTCAAGGAGACCGACGTGCTCGCGGCGCTGCGAGAGTTCCTGCGGCGGCTGCTCGAGGAACAGGTCGTAGATGCGCTGCTTGTCCCTGTGGAGTTGCCCTCGGGCGACGCTGTTGCCCAGACGTTGATCAAGGACCCTGAGAAACTGGCCACGGCCAACCCCCTGGCCCCGGTGATGATGGCCAATACCGCCAACCTGGTATCGAGACTCACCCGCCGCGGCAACAGGGAGAAAGTGGCCGTGGTACTGAGATCCTGCGAGATGAGGGCGTTGATCGAGCTGGTCAAGCTTCAGCAGGCCAGTCTCGACAATCTGCTCACCCTGGGTATAGACTGCCTGGGCACCTACGAGGTGACTCAGTACGCGCAGTTGAGGGGCGA
>DATKVP010000189.1:0-3253 GCA_035530015.1 Anaerolineae bacterium
CATCCAGCCCGACCGGTCCAGGCCCTTCTCCCACTGGTGCACCGGGATCGTGCTGCGGGCTTTCGCCGCCCACGAGGAGTACCTTCAGGCGCCGGAAGCTCGGGCCGCGGGGGAGCTACTGAAATCCCGGTTCTTCAAGCCGGACCCTTATCCCGATCGCAAGGCCGCCTACTTCTGGGAGAAGATCCGCTACCCCTTCTGGTGGACGGACATCCTCTCGGCCCTGGATTCGTTGTGGTGGCTGGGGTTACGCCACCAAGACCCGGATATCGAGCGCGGCCTGGAGTGGCTAATGGCCAACCAGGAAGCGACCGGGCTGTGGAAGGCTCGCTACCTGAGCGGCAGCGACAAGGACATCCACCACTGGACCACGCTGCACGTCTGCCGCGTGCTGAGGCGCTACCTGGACTGAGCCTGGATCGCTGTGGCGCGTTGGGGCGGAGTCAGGTTTCTTCGCCGAAGGCGGATTAGAGACGCATAAGCGCTGTGGAACAGGAGGCCTGTCTGACCTTGGTGAGCCATTAAGGGGCAATAAGGGGAATAGGCGTATGACGTAGCGTGTGGCCGAAAAACACCGCCTGCCGTGCCGTAAGGGGTCGACAGGCGGAAAGATGTCCAGATAATCAGTAGTTAGGCCGGGGTAGCGCAGGAGGTTTGTTCATGGACCTGTGGAAGTTCTTTGACATAACCCATCGGGAGCACGTTGTCTGCAACCCGATAAGCATTGAGAAGCTCGAGGAGCTCATCGCGTTATTGCGTCTGAGGCCAGGGGCGCGGGTGCTGGACATCGCTTCTGGCAAGGGCGAGTTCCTCGTGCGGTTGGCCGAGCGGTACGGGATTGAAGGGGTGGGGGTGGATCTTTCGCCTTACTTCATCGCCGATGCCCAGCGGAGTCACCAAGAGCGGGTGCCCGAGGCGCAGTTGCGTTTTCTGGAGATGGAAGGGGCGGACTATGCGCCGGATGAAGCGGAGAGCTTCGATGTCGCGGCCTGCATCGGGGCGAGCTGGATCTATGGCGGGCATGAGGGGACGCTGAGGGCGTTGGCAGGCATGGCGGCAGGGGAGAGTTGGATCGTCGTGGGCGAGCCCTACTGGCGGCAGCCGCCGGCGGAGGAGTACCTGGCAGCAATCGAACAGCAGCGCAGCAGCTTCGGGACCCACAACGAGAATGTGGAGGTCGGGCAAGCGCAAGGTCTGGAGTTGGCATACACGCTAGTGAGCAGCCCGGATGACTGGGATCGGTACGAAGGGCTACAGTGGTATGCAGCGGAGCAGTGGGCGCGTGCGCATCCGGACGACCCGGATGTAGAGGCGGTGCTGGAGCGCGTGCGCAGGAACAAGATGGCGTATCTGACGTGGGGACGTGAGACGTTGGGGTGGGCGATCTACGTCTTCATGAAGGGGGCGTACGGCAGAAAGCCTGCGTGTTGAGACCTCCCCAACGGCCAGCGTCTCGAGCCGATGGAGCGGCTTCAGACCCTTTCCGGCCTCCTCCTCGCTGGGCTGTGTCTTTCTGAGGGGGGATCCGCTACCCCTTCTGGTGGATTGACGTCCTCTCGGTCCTGGATTTGTTGTTGTGGCTGAGGTTCCGGCGCGAGGGCTCGGATACTGAGCGCGGCCTGGACTGGTTGGCAGCCAGCCGTGTAGCGAACGAGCTGTGGAAGGCCTTCTATCGGAGCGGGAGCGACAAGGACATCCACCTGTGGACCGCGCCGCACGTCTGCTGGGTGCTGAAGAGGTTCCTTGGCGAGGCCACATGGCGGAGGCAGCAGATCGGAGGAGCAAAGTGACTGAGTCATGGAAGCCATTCTCCAGGGTGATCTTGAAGGCGACTGGACTAGTTGCCTGCGAACACGGAAGAGAGTCGTCGTGTCGCATAGAGGCTGCGCCACTGTACAACGGGCGCGTTCTGGTACAGGCAACCATTGATGGAAAGAGCAGTCAGATAAGAGACTGGGCCGACCGGTGCCAGCGGTTCCGCATCTCGGGCACTTTGGATGATGGTCGTGAGCTTGCCGCCACCGACATTCATTGGACGAACTATGAACTGTTGCCGGCAGATTCCGAGGAGAACGTGCTGGAGGGTTTCGTGGGTCGGCCTGGGTGCCTTGAGGTCAGCAGCCGTGGCTACAGTCGGAGCGTGCCACAGTCGGTCATCTACGAACTCACGAATGCTCGGCTTGATCGCCGGGTTGGACCTGTCGGATTGGGTGGATGCGGCAGCACAACCACACTGACACCGTCGCCGGACCACCGTTGGGTTCGACGCCGAATGGAGGCCCTGAGAACCAGTGGGGTGCTCAGCCGTCTTCGGGTGGAGGTTGTTGGGCGCAGACCGGCGGAGGGGCCAGATGACACGGCGCATGCCCTGTGTGGCCTGCTGACCCTAGTGTGCCGAAGTCCGGTGGCGATTGTCGGGGAGCATTGGGATGACCCCGAGCAGCCAGCGAAGCTCAGTCGATATCGCGAACCTCCATTCTTGTACGCCCCCATTTTCCGGCCGATGGTGTCTTCGGAACAGCTGGGCGAATTCCTGGACGTTACGTACGGTGCGTACGTAGAGCGGTGGCGCGATTGGGACCTACCGAACGCAATCGACCACTATGTCCAGGCTCTCGCACTTCAGTCGGCTTGGGCGCAAGCTGTAGGGTTCTTCACTGCGATGGAGACTCTCAAGCGCCCATTCTTGCATAGCCAGGGTAGGTCCGAACATGATGCGCGTGGGTATGCCACAGTCGTGGAGCAGATGATCAATGTGCTCACGATACCTGCTGACGATCTTGACGTCAGGAATCTGATCAAGCTCAGAGATAAGATCATCCATAGGGGCAGTCCGGGGATCGGTGAGACACCTTGGCATGATGAGGCCGAGGCTTTCCGGATGGTTGCCCAATTCGGGGGGCTCGTCGAGAGTACCATATTGGCCATACTTGGCTATCGCGGGCAATTCGAACGATATGACCAGCTGTTTGTGAGCAGCTGTGACTGAGGGAGAACACCGGCTACGCCGGTGGGACCTGCTCTGGATCCTGGCCTATCCCCTCTATCAACTGATAGGCACCTTCCGCCACGAAGCCAGCCACGCCCTGGCAGCCGTGCTTCGAGGCGCCACCATAGAGGAGTTCGTCTTCTGGCCCACGTGGACCGGGTCCGGTATGCGCTGGGGCTACGTTGGCTGGTCCGGCCCCACGAACTGGGTGACCCTCTCCGCGCCCTATCTGTGCGACCTGGCCACTTTCGCCCTCTTCTACCT
>DATKVP010000190.1:0-8019 GCA_035530015.1 Anaerolineae bacterium
CCACCGAGTAGTTCCAGGAGCGAGTGGACCAGCAACTCAGAGCCCCTTCCGTCGCCTCCACGCCATCCGCCTGCGGCGAGGTCCTGGTATGCTTCCTCGAGATCACTCGCGCGATCCTCCCCCACGGTCGCCAGGTCTATGCTCTGCAGCGCCTGGAGGAAATGATCCATTGCCTCACCGGCCCGACCCTGAGCCCAGTAGCACTCGCCCAGGCTCAGGTGACTGGCCAGACCATACTCTGACACTTCCGTCGTTCTCTTGAGGTGGCTCACTGCCTCGTCGAAATGGGATAGCTCCTTGTTCAGAATACCCAGGCTGAACACAACCTCAGTCCGCGCTACGCCCTTCTGGAGTGCGTCCTTGTAGCACCCCAGGGCATCCTCGATCATGCCACGAGAGTGAAAGTCAACCGCCCTACCCAGCACTGCACCTATGTGGAAGCGCGCGTCCACGGCGGCTTCGTCCAACTCCAACTCGGATGAAGCATCAGTTGCGCCCACGAGCTCCCCGTCTCCCAGCAAGGCCTCGGCCAAGGCGCCAAGAGCGGTCTTGACAGCCTCGTCTACAGGACCCAGCTCTTCTGTTCTTCTCAAGAATGGCGGCGCAGCGTCAACTGCACCCTCCTCAGATGCAGCGCGTTCCAGAAGAGCCCGAGCCCCCTTGTTGTGGGCATCGAGCGATAAGGCGCGCCTGCAGTGCGCCAGCGTCTTCTTCTGGTCGCCCTCATCGTGCCACAACCGCGCCAGTGCGAGATACTCCCTGGATGCCTCCGCGGTCTCAGACTCGCGCTCAAGGGCAGCGGCGAGCTTCTCCCGAGCTTCTTTGTTCGTTGGCTGCACCCGCATAGCCTCTCGGCACGCACCCACGGCCCGCTTCGAAGCCTTCTGCTGCGCGTACAGCTCGGCCAGGCCCAGCCAGGCCTCAGCAGCATCGGCGCCCCGACCAAGTTTCTCCAGGATCTGGGCTATCTTCGTTCTTGCTACGGGGTCCTCAGGATTGGCGTCGCGAACTTTCCGGTATTCGCGCAGGGCCTCCCTCAGCCTCTCACCCCTGTAGTAGGCGAAAGCCAGGCCGCTTCTGGCTAGCGCGTCATCCGGGAACTCTGCGATGGCCGCCTCGTACTGCTCGATGGCCTTCATCCACCGCTCTTCCCACGCGTAGCTATGCGCTTTCTTAACTGCTACCTCGAATGCGGGCCGGTTGCCACTCATCTCTACTCGCCAGACACCATCACTGAGCTATTATATGTAGGAGACGCATCTACACCTGAAGAAGTGGAGCACCCACCAGGAAGAGGCCAGATACCTCCAAGTCGGACTCACCTCAGTCAGACATCAAACGCACCAGGATCGCCTTCTGGAGATGCATCCTGTTCTCCGCCTGATCCAAGACTATGGACTGAGGACCGTCGATGACGTCGTCTGTGATCTCCTCGCCTCGATGCGCAGGGAGACAATGCATGACCACTGCGTCCGGTTTGGCCAGAGCCACCAGCGCCGCGTTGACCTGGTAGGTCCGGAAAAGAGGCAGACGAGCCTCCCGCTCATCCTCCTGCCCCATGCTGGTCCACACATCTGTGTAGATCACGTCTGCTCCGCTGACAGCCGACTGTGGATCCGCGTCCAACACTACTCGGCCTCCCGCCTCTCTTGCCTCGCTCACTGCTCGTGCATCCGCCTCGAATCCGGGCGGCGTAGAGACCCTGATCTCCATTCCCACCCTGCTAGCCGCAGAAAGGAGAGAATGGACAACGTTGTTGCCATCCCCCACATAAGTCAACGTCAGACCCTCCAAACCACCTCTCTTCTCGTAGATGGTGAAGAGATCGCTGAGCGCCTGACAGGGATGAACGTAGTCGGAAAGGCCATTGATGACGAGAACGCTGGCGTGGGCAGCCAGTCCTCGCACATCAGCGTGATCGAAAACGCGCGCCATGATGCCATCCACATATCTGCTCAGCACTCGAGCCACATCAGCCACACTCTCGCGTTGCCCCAGCCGGATCTCCTGCGGCGAAAGGTACAGCGCCCATCCACCAAGGTGCAACATGCCCGTCTCGAAGGAAACCCGCGTGCGCAGCGACGGCTTCTGGAAGATCATGCCCAAGATCTTTCCTGCAAGGACAGGCTTGTTCCCCCCGCTCCTCCATTCATCTTTGAGGTCTGCGGCCAGTTTCAGCAGATCCCAGACCTCCTCCGATGACAAATCCGCGACGCTTATGAGATGCTCCACTCCCTGTGTGCCCCCCGGGTACAGTATACCACAACACAACCTGTGCACAAAGACCCTAGGCTTCCACCACCACATTTGTCAAGGTGCCGATGCCGTCGATCTCCACCTCGACTGTGTCACCAGGATGTAGCTCGCCGACCCCAGAGGGAGTGCCGGTCAGAACGACATCACCCGGCTCCAACGTCATGACCTGCGACACAAAACTCACCAAGACCTCTACAGGGAAAATCATTTCGCTCGTAGAGGCCCGCTGGCGGAGTTCCCCGTTCACCCGGGTGCGTATCGACAGACAGGTCGGGTCCACATCCGTCGAAATCACGGGTCCCAGAGGACAGAACGTGTCGAAAGCCTTGGCTCGAGTCCACTGCTTGTCCCGGCGCTGCAGGTCGCGAGCAGTCACATCATTGGCGCACGTATAGCCCAGCACGTAGTCCGGCACCTCTTCCGGCGAGATGCATCTTGCTCGGCTCCCGATGACCAGCGCCAATTCCCCTTCGTAGTCGACCCTGCGACTCACGTGAGAAGGATAGATTATGCTCTCCCTGTGACCCACTACTGAACTGGTGGGTTTGAGAAAGAGGATCGGTTCTGCTGGCAGCTGACTGCCCACCTCCTCAGCATGCGATCTGTAGTTGATCCCAACGGCAACAACCTTCGTGGGTGCACAGGGGGGCAGGAACCTGATCCCCGCCAGACGGGAGACCTCTCCGGCCCTTGCCCACTGACCAAAGGGGTCGCCATCGAGCCAGCACAGCCCGGCGGCCTCGGACAGCACCCACCTCGTCTCCCCGGCAGTATAGACCTTCATGAACTCCATGGACTCGGTGCCCCTCTATGCTCCAGCTGGGGACTGGCTATCTCCCGACCAGCTGAGCAGACTTCTATCCTCAACTCGCAGATGATGGAAGGAAACGGCGACCCCGAACGCGCGCTGCCAACACCAGTGCCCATCACTCTGCGGCGAGGCTCTGTCGCGAACGAAGTGGCTGGGGTGACACCAAGGAGCCTGGGAGAATTCCGCAGCCGGATCGCGCCGATCGCTGAGCAGACGGTCATGGAGTCGTCGTCTCCGGTGGTCACTTGGGGATACACAGCCCAGTTCGCCTCAATTATAGCACCATGACTCTCACAATCCAATCAAGAGGAGCTTCAAAGGCGCCGGCGACAAGGAGATGGACAAACCGCCCGCACCTACCGTATAATCGCTCTGCTGTTTTGCGTAGTACGGTGGCTCGCGTCTGATGTTGCCCAGGCTCAGACCTGCTGCCGCAGAGCGCATAGCAGTCTCCTGTACGATCATCGGCGTACAGGCCACGCAGTCCACAAGATCTGAGGATTCCAGATTTGTCTACGAAGTACACGGTGCGACTGCCCGTCTTCGAGGGCCCGCTGGATCTGCTGCTCCATCTCATTGAGGAGAGAGAGCTCGACATCACCAAGGTCTCGCTCGCCGCAGTGACCGACCAGTACCTGGAGTACATCAGCCACCTGGACACGGTAGAGCCCGAGAAGCTGGCCGATTTTCTGATCATAGCTGCCCAGCTCCTCCTCATCAAGTCCAGAAACCTCCTGCCCCAGCCCCCTGCTGAGCCTGAGGAAGAGGAGGAAGACATCGGCGACGAGCTCGTGCGACGCCTGATCGAGTATCGCAAGTTCAAGAGCGCAGCGCAGGACCTGCGATTCAGACAGGACCACGGCCTGAGAGCCTACGCCCGACTACTGCCTCCGCCTCACTCCGACGGCACCGTGCGGTTGGAGGGGATCACGCTTGATGCTCTGGTGGAGGCCGTCCGGCAAGCCATGGTGACCCAGGTGGCGTCTTCGGCAGACGAGGTGGTGACGCCGCTTCGCATATCCCTGTCGGACACAATCGCTCGCTTGGAGGCACTGCTGCGAGCGCGCGGGCGCTATAGCTTGAGTAGCCTGCTTCAGCAGGCCACGTCTCGCATGGAGATCGTCGTCACGTTTATCGCTCTCCTGCAACTGATGAAAAGGCGAAAGGTAGTTGTCGAGCAGAGCGAGTTGTTCGGCGAGATCTGGATCAGCCCGGATGACGAGGGAGCTGGGGCATAGCGATCACGCGCTCTTCATCAGGGTCGTCGCTATGGCTTATGCTCGAAGGGTGGACAGAGAGGAACCGGGCACCGAACCGCACTGACCATCGCGCCCAGAACGTCAGCGCTCGAACCGGAGCCCCTTTGCTGCTAGAACCCCGAAAACCCCGCGCGGACGAGCTCCGCAGTCTCGGCATCAGAGGCTATCACGAGCAGCGTTTCCTCGCCCTGCTGGATCAAGCGAGTCACCTGATCCGCAGTCTGCCATAGTCTGTGGTGCGGATCACCAGTCATGCCGCGGCCCGCTCCCGAGCGCTGCATGAAGGATGAATAGAATAGTAGGAACTCGTCCGCGTTGGGCTCGCTGTCCCAACCGATCCGCAAGACAAACGCATGCTGGTCCTGCTCCTCGTTCAAGAGGAGCACGGCTCTGTCCCCCTCCCAACCCTCCCCTGCCATCAGGGCTTCCTCGCTGTCGAGCTCCCTCTCCAGGTACACGCGGATGAACAACTCGCCCAGGACGTCCCTGCTCACCTCTTTCCATCCTGCGCCCAGCACGTCGAGCAGATTTCCGACTTCCGGTGGGTTGCCCCCCTCGCCCGCCAGGTACTTGTCCGGGTGCATAACCTGCTCTGTCGTCTGAGGTGGATTGCGCAGCGCCTTGTTCAACTGTGGCCATCCGCCGCGCTCGACCAAGGCCGCCGCGAAGACCACACCCTGCTCGTAGGGGAACCATGCCGTCTGGCGCACCACTGAGGGCGCATCCCGATACTCGCCCTGCTCGACCTGCTGTATAGCCTGCAGCAGATCAGAGCGGTCGAACGACATCTCGAACAGATGCCGAAACGCATACTCCACCATGACGAGCGAGGCATCTCCCTCGATCAATGCCTGGAGTGCCAGGCGGGAATCGGTGGTCGCCGACCGCTCGTCGAGCGAGCCCAGATCGAAGTTCTGGTCCTGTAGAGCGTGGGTGAACTCGTGGGCGAAAGTCAGCTCCAGTAGCAGATCGCTGGTGTAGCGATCCATGACCAGGTAGATCTCCTGCGTCTCAGAGTCGTACAGTCCAGCGACGTCCTCTCGCAGCATAGCGATCTCACCCTCGACCAGATCGTACTCCTCATCGATCAGACCCAGCACCCGATATAGCTCCTCGAGAGTCTCCATCTCGGCACGGTGCTCCTCTGCCCGGTACCAATCGTTGAGATACCCCTCCAGACGGTAGCGCGTGAAGGTCACCCTCTCGACCTCACGGACGCTGTCCAGGCCCCTGAGTGCGCGGACCCTCGCCTCAACCTCGTCGTAGGCGCCCTCGCTGACAACGGGGAAGCCAGGTATGCGGGCGTCAGGCACGACCAGCGTGTTGGTAGGCGCTGGCGTGCGGGTCGGAGTGGGGGTCGAGGTCGCTGAGGGCGTGTACTCTGGGGCGGGAGTGGGTGTTTCCCTGGGAATCGCTGCAGCCACCGTGGGAGGCACTGCTCGCCCGTGGCCTGTGCCGAGCACCATCATACCAAAGACCGCGGCCACGACACATACCGAGACGGCCATCATAGCCAGAAGGCTCAGGCCAACCCAGGCCGCACAGCTCCGACCCTCTCCAGGAATCTCCTCCTCGGCGACAGACGCGGGCTCCGACTCAATCGCGGGCGATGACTCCTCCCTCGGCGACTCTGCATGCGGGATTGGCGCCTCTCCTGCGGTGACGGATTGCGGTTTCTTCAGCAAGGACTCCAATCCCATCCGCGCAAGCTCGTTCGAGGGGTTGGTAGCCATGACGTTACGCAAGCAGACGATCCTCTCTTCATCGGGCACCAGGCCGCTCATCCACAGCCAGCCCCTCTCGTTCTCGGGATCCAGGTCGAGCACCCGAGAAAGCAACTCTCGCGCTTCCTCCCCCCTGCCAGCTCTGGCCGCCGAAATGCCTTGCCTCAGCAGCGCCTCGACATCCGCTTGCTCGCCCATATTGACCTCTTGCGCAGTTCCTGCCCCATGTGGTCGGGAGCCTCGAGTGCCAAACGTCGTGCTAGCTGTCTCATATTCTACCGCGCGGGCACACCGGAGTCAACGAGAGCGGCACTCACCGTTCTGGACGCAACCGCCCTCAGTCAATGCTGTCGCCACGCCAAAGGCGCGACTCGTGCACTTCGCCCAAGGGGGCAGTATATACTCGACGCAGCACACTGTGTTGCGAAGCCGCGAGTGACTGCCTCCTCTTGTTGCCGTCTCTCACGCCGCCACGGCGCAGAAACAACCTTAAATCTTGGAGCGCCAGCCCTTCTAGTCCCTTTCACCCATTGCCAAATCGTAGGAATTGAGGTATAATGTGGGTAATCGTGGGGAGAAGTGGGGCATTCCGACGGTCAACTCCCCCTAAAGCGAGTCAGAGTGGGGCGCGTAGCACATATGTTCCTCGGTTCCTACCTCCATACCATCGACAGCAAGGGCAGACTGACGCTGCCCGCTAAGTTCCGCGCGGAGCTGGCCAAAGGTGTGGTGGTGACGCTCGGTCTCGATGGCTGTCTGTGGGTCTTCCCCATGGAGACGTGGGAGGGAATCGCACAGAAGATGAACGAACTGCCCCTCACCGACAAGAACTCACGCCACTTTGCCCGCCGTATGTACGGGTACGCAACTGATTGCGAGCCGGACAAGCAAGGACGAATCCTGCTTCCGGGCAACCTGAGAGAGCTAGCTGGACTGGACGGTGAGACGGTGATCGTCGGTGGCCCGGGGCGCCTGGAGATCTGGAGCCGTGAAAGGTGGGAACGGACCAGCGACGATCTCGTGGCAAACGGGGACGCCACCGCGGAGCGCCTGTTCGAGCTAGGCGTGCGCCTGTGAGTCGCCCCCTGCTCCACACACCAGTCCTTCTGGATGAGGTACTCGAGGGCCTAGAGATCAGGGCAGGTGGCAGATACATAGACTGCACCGTGGGAACCGGGGGCCACGCAAGGGCCATCCTGGAGAGATCGGATCCTGGTGGCGAGCTCTTGGGCATAGACCTCGACCTCGCAGCGATCGTGGTGGCAGAACGCCAGCTCAGTTCGTTCGGAAAGCGGGTCACCCTGGTGCATGACAGTTTTGCCCAACTGAGAGCCATAGCATCCGCAGAGGGCTTCATACCCGCCGACGGTGTACTGCTGGATCTAGGACTATCATCCCTCCAGCTAGAAAGCGCTGAAAGAGGGTTTTCTTTCCAGAGGGACGGCCCTCTCGATATGCGGATGGACCGGGACGGAGACATCACCGCAGCTCATCTCGTAAACGAGCTCGATGGCGCAGAGCTAGCTGAGATCATAGCCAAATACGGAGAGGAGATCAAAGCCAGGGCCATAGCTCGGGCTATCGTGCGTAACAGGCCCCTGGGGACAACGCTCGAACTGGCCAATGTCGTGGCGCGCGCTGTGGGGCGCAGCAGGAGGCTGCACCCAGCGACCAGGACCTTCCAGGCCCTGCGCATCGCGGTGAACGAGGAACTGGAGGCACTATCCACCGTGCTGCCGCCAATCCCGGCGATCCTTGCCAAAGGTGGCAGAGTGGCTATCATCTCTTTTCATTCACTGGAAGATCGTCTCGTGAAGGACTTCATGGTCAGAGAATCGCGCGACTGCCTTTGCCCTCCGGAGATAGTGGTGTGCACATGTGGCCACAAGCGGACGCTCCAGATCCTGACCAAGAAACCCGTACGTCCATCAGCAAATGAAGTGGCGCAGAATCCGCGTTCTCGCAGTGC
>DATKVP010000191.1:0-4850 GCA_035530015.1 Anaerolineae bacterium
GGCCCGGGGGTCAGAGCCAACTACGAGGTGGGAGATCGCCGGGCGCGCGTTATCGTACGTCGCTGCGCCGCCTTTGAGGGTGCCAAGAGGGCCAACCTGGCCAGGCAAGACCAGGCCTGCGTCACCTGTGAGACCTTGTGGAACGCATGGTTCAAAGTCCTACTCCCGGCGACGAAGATCAGTGTGCAGTATCCGCAGCGCCAAGGCATGGGAGACGCGGTGTGTGAGTTCCTCATCGCGGAGGACTTCTAACCCTTGTACTCCATCCCTCGGTGTGATATACTTAGCCCATAACTTGAATCGCTGTGGTGGACGTAGCTCAACTGGCAGAGCACTGGACTGTGGATCCTGAGGTTGCGGGTTCGATCCCCGTCGTCCACCCCTCTGGCCGCTGGAGGAGCCGCGGGTACTCAGCCTGGGCTCCTCTTTTTGACTCTCGTGGCCATGTCACCACCAACCCATACGTCCTTCGCCGATGGACGCCGATGCAACAGGAGGCCAAGTAATGGAGCAATCGAAGGAGGAACCCCACCATCGCACTACGTTGATCATTGACGGAGAAAGCCTCTCCATCCAAGACGTGGTGGACGTCGCCCGCAATCGTAGCCAAGCGGAGTTGTCTGCGGCGGCGCAAGAAAGGGTACGGACCTGCAGAGCATGGGTGGACAGGGTAGTAGAGGACGGAGATCTGACCGTGTACGGACTGACCACCGGCTACGGCTCTCTGGCTGAGGTAAGAATACCTCCGGAAGACATCGAGAGACTGGTTCGCAATGTGATCATGAGTCATTCGGCAGGCGTGGGTGACCCGCTGGACGAGGAAGTGGTAAGGGCCACCATGCTCATCCGGGCGAACACGCTGGCCAAGGGGCACTCGGGCATCAGGACTGAAGTTCTGGAGACGCTCCTGGCCATGCTGAACGCGGGGGTACATCCCGTCATTCCCGAGAAAGGCTCCCTCGGTGCCAGCGGTGACCTGGCCCCTTTGGCTCACCTGGCGCTCGTACTCTGCAGAGATACGGATGGAGGCGAGGCCTTCTACGGGGGCCAACGGATGACCGCCGATTCGGCGATGCTTCAGGCCGGCATCGAGCGGTTGTCTCTCAAGGCCAAGGAAGGTCTGGCCCTGATCAACGGTGCCACGGTGAGTGCGGCCCTGGCCACGGTCGCCCTACATGACGCCGAGACGCTGGTCAAGAACACCGAGATTGCCCTGGCCATGAGTCTGGAAGCGATGCGCGGGGTCTCTGACGCTTTTGACGAGAAGGCGCACATCGCGCGCGGACACGACGGCCAGATCAGATGCGCCCACGACGTTCTCCGACTGATTGAAGGGAGTGAACTGATAGACTCGACCAGCAGGGTACAGGACCCCTACTCCCTGCGCTGCGCCCCCCAGGTGATCGGCGCCGTGCGAGACGCCCTGGCCTTCGTGAGACTCGTGGTCGCCACCGAGATCAACGCGGCCACCGACAACCCGCTCATCTTTCTCGATCTTCCCGAGGCCAGGGAGAACAAGGCCATATCCTGCGGGAACTTCCACGGTGAGCCCCTGGCGCTGGCTATGGACATGCTGAGCATTGCGGTGGCGGAGCTCGGGAGCATCTCGGAGCGCAGGGTCTTCCGGCTGCTCGACAACACCCTGAGCGCGGGCCTGCCTGCCATGCTAATCGAAGACATCGGGATTAACAGCGGGCTGATGATGGCCCAATACACCGCAGCAGCGCTGGTCTCAGACAACAAGACCCTGGCTCACCCGGACAGCGTGGATTCCATCCCTACCTCCGCCAGCCAGGAGGACCACGTCAGCATGAGCATGAACGCGGCAAGGCACGCGAGGGAGATCGTGAGGAACACGGAGCAGATCGTGGGCATCGAGATGCTCTGTGCGGCCCAGGCCCTGGACTTCAGGCTTAGCGGGCTGGAGTTCAGCACGGTGACCTGGAAAGAGGACGAGGCCCTCCAAAGTCAGAAGAAAGTGGTAGAATACGAACTGAAGAAAGGAAAGGCGGTCGCCAAGACGAGCCTTGGCCGGGGGACTGAGGCCGCGCACCGGGCCATCAGGGCACAGATCGAGTATTTCGAACGTGACCGACCCCTCTATCCCGACCTGGAAAGCATTGCGGACATGGTGCACAGTGGAGGGATCGTCAGAGAAGTTGAGAGAGCTCTGGGCGCGCCCCTGACAGGGGCGGCGGAGATGGTAGTCAAGCCCATCTAGCAGCGCCCCCCCCAACCAGCCTCGAAGTGCGCCGGGCCGGCACCAGAGCGACTCCAGAAAGGGTAAGTGCCAAGTGTCAGCGATAGTGAAACCCAAGCTCCCCAGAGGTATGAGAGACATCCTGCCCCAGCAGATGATCCATCGTCACTACGTGATCGATATCATCCAGGATGTATTCGAGCGCTATGGGTACGAGCCACTCTCTACACCCTCTGTGGAGCGGCACGAGACGCTGACCGGCAAGTACGGTCCTGACGCCGAGCGGATGATCTACTCCGTCTCGCGAAAGGGGGGCAAGGAGAAACTGGCCCTGCGCTACGACCTGTCCGTGCCCCTTTCACGGGTCATGGCCATGTATCCCGACCTCCGCAAGCCCTTCAAACGGTACCAGATATCTCCGGTCTGGAGAGGTGAGCGACCAGGCAAAGGCCGCTACCGTGAGTTCTACCAGTGCGACGTGGATACGGTGGGCACGTCTAGCATGCTCGCCGATGCCGAGTTGCTCAGAATCACCTACGACGTTCTGAGCCGTCTCGGCTTCGAGCAGTTCGTCATGAGGATCAACGACCGCAAGATCCTCACGGGCATCGGCCAATTCGCCGGAGTCCCAGAAGAGTCGCGGGGTGGACTCTATCGCTCCATTGACAAGCTGGAGAAGGTCGGGCTTGAGGGCGTGACGGACGAGCTGAGGGCCAACCAGATACCTGAGGACGTGATCGCGCGACTGCTCGAGTTGCTGCGGGTCACAGGTGACAACGAAGCGATACTCAAGAAACTGGAAGAGCGACTCGGTGACTACCCGGTAGCTCTGGAGGGGACGAGAGAGCTCCGGGAAGTGATCGCCTACCAGAGTGACATGGGTGTGCCGGCCGATCGGTGTCAAGTCGATATCTCCATGGTCCGAGGCCTGGACTACTACACTGGGCCCATCTTCGAGACGGTGGTGGAGGAGCCCCGTGTGGGCAGCATCTGCGGAGGCGGACGCTACGACGAGCTCATCGGCACGTTCAGTGACAGGAGCTACCCGGCCACCGGGATCAGCTTCGGCATCGAGCGCATCATCGAAGTGATGGAGGAGCTGGAAATGTTCCCCCCCGATGTGGGGATGACCAACACCCAGGTGCTGGTCACCATCTTCAGCGAGGATCAGATCGCGACCTCACTTAAGGTGAGCGAAGACCTGCGCAACTCGGGCCTCAACACCGAGCTGTACTTCGAGAACGACCCTCTGGGAGACCAGATACGGTACGCCCTGAAGAAGAGTGTACCCTACGTCATCATCGTGGGTCCTGACGAGACAGCGGCAGGTCAGGTCACCATCCGGAACCTGGATCTGAATGAGCAGCGGACAGTCGAAAGAGAGACCTTGATCGGCCATATCAACGACTGGAAGGGACACGAGGAAGCATGAAGCACGTCAGCGGTGTGATCTTCGACATGGGGAACACACTGATGTACCTGGACAACGAATGGGACGCCGTCAGACACCAGGGAGCGAGCGACCTCGTCGACTTCCTGACCGAGCGAGGCTTCGCCATCGAACCATCTCAGTTCGCCCAAGACTACCTCGCCCTGCGCCAATCTATCTACGCCAGGTCGGTAGAGGATCAGGTCGAGTACACTGCAGAGTACTCTCTGAGGACTCTACTGACCCAGCGGGGCTTCGAGGACGTGAGCCAGGATCTGATCGAGGATGCACTGCGAGCCTTCTTCGCTCTAGAAGCGAATCAATGGAAACCCTATCCCCATGCCGAGGCTACCCTTCGCGCGCTGTCGGAACGCGGCCACAGGCTGGCTGTCATCTCCAACGCCACCGATGACCTGCTCATCCAGGGCCTGGTGGACAGATTCGGCTTCCGGCAGTGGCTCGACGTCAGCTTCACTTCGGCGGGGGTGGGCCTGCGCAAACCACACCCGGGCATATTCCAGAGAGTCCTGGACCAGTGGGACTTTCCTCCCTCACAGGTGGTGATGATCGGTGATACGCTGCGCTTCGACGTCCTCGGCGCTCACAACTCTGGCTGCAAGGGCATCCTGGCGGCCTGGGATCTGTACCCGGACTACGATGCAGAAGGGGATCATATCGTGCCCGACGCTACAGCCGAGAGCCTGCCCCACCTTGTGGACGTGATCGCAGATTTTGACGAGCGATCAACAGCCGAGTCACGCTAGCGGGATGACCATCAAGGCGGTCATCTTCGACCTTGGCGGAGTCCTGGTGCGCACCGAGTTTCCTGAAGTACGTCGCCAGTTGGAGCAGCGACTGGGCTTCGAGCCTGGCACTGTGGGGCGCACCATCTGGGGAAGCAAAGATTGGGAACAGGCTCAGATCGGAGTCCTCTCCTACGAGGAATATTGGACGAGCGTCGGGGCGACGCTGGGCCTATCCTCACCCCAGGAGATAGCAGAATTCCGACGGGAGTACTTCTCGGCTGACCGCGTCGACCAGGAACTGGTGCGCCTGATCGAGGGACTCCGCGCCCGCTATAAGATCGGGCTCCTGAGCAACGCCCCGGACAAGCTGGGCGTCTGGCTGGAGGACGACTGGGGGATCAAGCATCTCTTCGACGCTATCGTCTATTCGGCCGACGTAGGGATGGTCAAACCAGATCCGAGGATATACCAGCTG
>DATKVP010000192.1:0-13565 GCA_035530015.1 Anaerolineae bacterium
GAGCGGCTATTTCGGCTTGCGACTCCCAGGTCCATTCAGCTCCTGCGCTGGTATCGGGCTCGCACCTTCCCCCGACTCTCTGCACCCCGCTTAGGCGCCTACTACTCCTGATCGTTGTCTTTGATGGTATTCTGATTTGCAGCAGTATAGCAGATTCTTGATTGGTTGTCAAGCTTCGGTAGGGTCTGCGCCAGCGGCTGGTGACTCTGCTGCCAGAATCAACACCAGAAGCGCACGCCTCACACCGCGCGCGGCCCATCTATCCTGGCCTCACCTGTACCGGGGCTGGTCCCTCGTCTCCTCATAGGAGGCTTCGACCCCGATCTCCCCCATCCGCTCGTTCATCCCGACCCATCTGCGTTCCAGGTGGGCGTCGAAGTTGGTCCTTTCACAGGGGAACTCATCACACTGAAAGCAGAAGTCCACACCCTTGTCCTGATAACAGGTAGTGACTCCACAATTGCGGTACAGGCAGGTACCCCTCCTGCACCCCTCGCACTGTCCCTGTGCCAGGTAGGCCAGCAACCCCTTGAAGGAGGGATACTCCTCGAACGCTGGCAGGAAGGCGCTAGACCTCTCGGCATATACGTCGAATGATCCCAAACGCTCCTGTAGCTGCGTGCTGAGCGTGGCGATGTGGCCGCCCGAGTTGGCGAAGCACTTGCGACAACTCAGGCCGCACGGCGCGAGATCATCCAGTATGTCTTCGTATTCCACCCCACACCTCCACGGTCGCGTCAGCCTGCTCTGTCACCCACTACCTTTGATCTTCCCCGTGAGCCTGTACCACGTGAGGAGTGCGATGCCTCGCATCAGTCGCCGCCCCTTGAGGACGGAGTAGCTCTTGCCCGTCACCTTCCCAGGCTCCTGAGCAGCGATCCCTGCCACGGAGCGTCCCACTTCATCCACGGGGACACCAATGGCCTTCAAGACATACGGCAGAGTCTCTGCGGAGTCGGCCAACTTTGGGCTGGTCTTGACATCTGTCAGCAGGTCGGTCTCCACCATACTGGGCAAGACCGAATGGATGGATATGGGATAGTCTTTGTTCTCCAAGGCCAGGCTCTTCGTCAGACTGGAGACGGCAGCCTTGGTCGCTGCGTAGACAGTCGTGAAGGGCGAGGCGTCCCCCCTTCCACCCTTGCCACTGACGTTGATCAGGACGCCTCCCCCCTGCCGGACGAAATGGGGGATGACGATGCGGCAGGCTCTGAGAGTGCCAGTGAGATTGACGTCAACTATCTCCGCGATCTCCTCTGCACTCATCTCATCGAGGGGGAGATAGCCTCCCGACAACCCGGCATTGTTGACCCACACGTCCACCCTTCCCCAGGTTTCGATGGCATGCTGGAGCAACCTCTCCACGTCGCCGGGAGCGGAGACATCGCACGCCAACCCGGACACCTCGAAACCCTGTTGCGTGAGCTCGTCCGTAGCCTGCTCCACCGCTCCCGCATCGCGCGAGCAGATCACCACCCGACCGCCTTCCCTGGCGCAGGCCTCAGCAATGGCCCGGCCAATTCCCCGGGTGGAGCCGGTAACGACGATAACTTTGTCCTTTAGATTCATTTGTCAACCTCATGGGCGATGTATGCAGAGAGCCCGGATCATCCATCGAGACACATAGGGCTATGTACACCCGGGGTCACAAGTTTGGAGGGCGGTGGCTTGCACCGCGGAAGAGTCGCTTCAGCGCCGGTCGTACAGCCCCCGCCAGTCGTTCATACGCACCTCCAGGATCTCACGAAACATGCGCACCGAGTCGCTCACGGGACTGACGCGGCTGTTGCTCATGTAGTACCAGTTGATGGGGACCTCCACGATGCGGAAACCTCGCTTCTGAGCGATGAACAGGATCTCCACGTCGAAACCGAAGCCGTCCATGGTCTGGTAGGGAAACATCTCGCGGGCCGCCTCGCGGGCGAAGCATTTGAAGCCCGCCTGGGTATCCTGGAAGCCTCTCACGGCCAGCAGTCGCACGAGGGTATTGAAGACCCGGCCCATCAGGTGCCGGAGGCCGGGTTCGTCGTACCTTCTGGCCCCTTCCACCTCGCGCGAGCCAATGGCCACGTCATACTCCTCCAGCGCAGGGGGCAGGAAGCGGGCCACCTCCTCAATGGGCATGGAGAGATCAGCATCGCACAAGAAAATGTAGTCGCCGGCAGCGGCCATGCCCCCCGTCTTTACGGCGTACCCCTTGCCCCGATGCTCGTTTCGGATCAGCCTCACGAAGGGGACAGTGGCGGCGATGTCCTCTACGATCCTGCAGGTCCCATCCGTGCTGCCATCGTCCACCACGACGAGCTCTGCGGCGTAGTCCTGCGCCCGCAGGAAGTCCACGATACGCGGTAGAGTCTGCGGCAGTCTGGCCTCCTCGTTGTATGCGGGGACTACAATAGACAGAAAGGGATGCTCCATGACCGCTGTCGCTCCTAGTTGATGAGTAGTGACTCCAAATACGCGTCAGAGACCACACGGCTGCCCTGGATAGCCCGTCGCTTGCGCAGAATCCGGGGCAGATTCCACAGCCCGCTAAGCTGTCCTCGAATCCGGGCCCTGGCCGCGTCGCCCCTCCAGGCTCTCAGTGCCTCCCAGGTGATCCTCAACTGTGCGCGGAGAACGCGTAGCCAGTGCTTCCTGAACAACGATGCTGGATAGTCCTTGCCCAGAACGTAGATGAAGTTGCGACCTGTGTAGTAGCTGGCGATCTTGCCTCCGCCGGTGGCGCTCAGCTTATGGTAGATCTTCGCCGTGGGCACGTAGAGACACTGATAGCCCGCCAACTGTGAACGCCAACCCAGGTCCACATCCTCGCAATAGGCGAAGAAATCCTCGTCGAAGGGCTCCCCTTGACCCCGCGACGCCAGATCCTCCAGCACGGACCGGCGGACGGCACAAGCTCCGCCACAGGGACTGAAGACCTTGTCCTCCTCGTCGAACTGGCCCTCGTCCTCTTCCCATACACCCCGGTTCACGGGAACGCCTTCTGTAGTGAACAGATCCCCAGTGGAATTGAGGATCTTCCTTCTGTCAAAGAGAAGGATCTTGGAAGTGGCCGAGCCGGCCTCGGGATGTCTCTCCAACCCGGCACACAACTCCTCCAACCACCTGGGATTCGCCTCGGTGTCGTTGTTTAAGATGGCCAGGATCTCGCCCTCGGCAGCCGCTATCCCGGCGTTGACACCCCCTGCGTATCCTCGATTCTCATCGAGGCCTACCACCTTCACTTCGGGGTACTGTCTCTCCAGCAATGCCAGGGACCCGTCGTGAGAGTCGTTGTCCGCAACTATGACCTCGACTCGGGGGTAGGTTTGCCGTCGCAGCGAGTTCAGACAGGTGGGCAGATGCTCGGCTCCGTTCCAGTTGGGGATGACAACGGAGATCAGGGGCTGCTCCTGCATGCTAGCCCAACCCCACCGCGGGTTCGCTGGCAGTGATCAGGAAATGACGGACAGAACCTCCGCAGAAGCGCTCCACGAGGCCGGCCAGTTCGATCACCAGTCTCTGGGCTTCCTCCCCGCCCCCGGGGGGCAGGCAATCGATGTTCACTAGCACATGGCGCGTAGACGGAGTTAGCTTGGTGCCGTCCCCTTGCCTCCAGTTCCACCGGCGGCAGAGCACCTGCCCTGCGTCCACGTACACAGCCTCGCCAGGCTCCGGGTGCTCCACTTCCTTCTTGCCCAGAGGCACGAATTTCTCATCGCCGTTAGCCAGACGCAGCACCAGATCACCTCGAGCTGCGTCCAGGTCATCCCCTCCGCACGGCACCAGATGCTGGAGAGAGAAAGAGTTCATCAGGGCCACTAGGGTATTGATGTAGGGTAGGGGAGAACCTCCTCGTGCCCGCCGGCCCAGGGCCTCCACTGAAGAGTAGTTCTTGCCAGGCTTCATGTTCAGCGTCTTGTACGCCTCTCGCCAGCTGGCGATACGGGGGTGCGTGGTCAGATTCTCCCTGGCGAAGAGAGCCTCGCACTGGGTTTCGGCCTCGCGCAGCAACTCCTCTACCTCTGGCAACACGCCCTGGTTGTCAATCCCCTGGACCACGACAATGGCCCTGATGTAGTCGGGGAATAGCTGGAATATCGCCTCGTCAACCGCGTCATGCACGCTTCGTCTCCGTAATCGCTATCCGCACGTCCCCTCCAGTGACACACCGCCACCATTATAGCAGTTTTGGTGGCCCAATGGTACCGCTGCTTGCCTGCGGGCGCTGGAGAGACGCGCAGAGCCAGGGTCAGGCCACACGCTACTGCTGCTGGAAGGAAAACGCCAACCCTGGCCAGCGATACTGGCGAAGAGTGATACTCCTTATAATATGCGCTGGCGAGCCCATGGCGTGGGATCCTTCATCCCAACGACTCTTTGATCATCTTCCTTTGGTAGTCCTGCAATGTGTCGTGCGTCAACCACTCGTGGTGAGCCCAGCGCTGGCCTCCAGAGACGATTCCGCTCATCGGTCGCAAGACATCCTTGACACCTCACTAGTAATTTGGTACTATTACGCCACAGTCAGTCTCTGGTATCGAATACCGTTACCGCCGGTCCCCGGCAACACCAAGAGAGCACCGCATGTCATGAGTGGCACCTGGGGAGCGTGACCGGAATCCGCGCTGAGGATTGGGCTTCCCCGCGAGGGAGCGCTGGCGCAAGGACTCATCTCTTTCATAGTCTGTACCGTGTCCATGTAGGGACGACAAGCGCGAGACGGTCAACGCCAGCAGGTGTTTGTCTGACATGGGTGTACTCTAGGGTACACTCTTTTGCTGTCACGGGACCTAGCCGCAGGCGATTCGGAGGTAGCTTATGAAGCGAACAGAGCTCGTACTTCGTCTCGTGGGCATGATCGTGCTGTCCGGTTTGGGCTGGAACTTGGGTGATTTCATCGCGACAAGGTCTGGCGCCGTCGATGCTCTCACGGTACCGTATCTACGTCCCGCATTGGCGCTGGCCATTGCCGGGGCTGGCCTGGGCCTGCTGGTGACTCCGTGGTTCACTATAAGACCAGCGCTCTGGAGCCGCAGGAGGATCAAGCAGATACCGGCCCGTAACCTGTTTATGGGTATTATCGGCCTGGCCACTGGGCTGGTTATCTCATTGCCGCTGGCCTTCAGCCTGTCCTTTCTCCCCTCGAACTTACGAACGGTGATGCCACTGCTGTCGAGTATTATCTTCGGCCTTCTTGGCATGAGCGTCATGATCATGCGCGCCGAGGACTTCCAGCATCTGTGGAGTACATCTATCGGCAAGGGGAAGCCTCGACCGGTTGATAACAACGTCGTTTTGCTGGACACAAGTGTAATCATCGATGGGCGCATCGCCGACATCAGCCAGACCGGCTTCATCGAGAGGACTCTTCTGGTGCCCAGGTTCATTCTCGACGAATTGCAGTACATAGCCGATTCCTCCGACGCTCTGCGCCGTAAGAGGGGTCGCCGCGGACTGGACATTCTGAACACGCTGCGGCAGGACTCCATCGTGCCCATCCGCGTCACCGACATGGATGCGGAGGAGATCAGGGATGCCGACGGAAAACTGGTGCAGCTAGCCAAGAACCTGGGCTGCCCCATCATCACTAACGACTACAACCTCAACCGGGTGGCGCAGCTGCAGGGCATCACGGTACTGAACATCAACGAACTGGCGAATGCAGTGAAGACCGCTGTCCTCCACGGAGAAACGCTGAAGGTACGCATCATTCAACAGGGGACGGAACCCAACCAAGGCGTGGGCTATCTGGATGACGGGACTATGGTGGTCGTGGAGGAAGGCCGGAGGCACCTGAATCGTACCGTGGACGTGACAGTCACCAAAGTGCTCCAGACCGCGCAGGGCCGCATGATCTTCGCCCAACTTCAGAACCGATACTCGAGGAAGTAGCCCCAGAGTAGCATGAGCGTGATCACTGTCTCCAGGCAGCTGGCGAGTCTAGGCTGCGAGATCGCAGCCCAGGTGGCAGGACTGCTCCGTTTCAGACTCGTGGACCGGGAGATCATCCACAGAGCGGCGGAGGAGGCAGGCGTGCCCAAGATCGCTCTGCAAGAAATCGCCTACGAAGGTCGCATAGACGTGGTGAACCGCATCCTACGGGCTGTCTACGCCATGCCTCCCGTGCCACGCCGTGCCGAGGCCTGGAGGCGGGAAGCCGCCTCTTCGCTGGTCCAGCCCTTTGGAGGCATCTTCTCCCTGGCGCTGCCATCCTTTGCCGTGACGCTGAAGGACTACGTTGACATGGTAGGGATGGTAATCCGCAACCTCGCTCTTGAAGGGGATGTGGTCATCGCCGGCCGTGGGGGTCAGGTGCTTCTGCAAGACATGCCCGAGGCTCTCCACGTCCAGGTGGTTGCCCCCTTCGATCATCGCGCGGCGGTGCTGGCGCGGCGCGAAGGTATAGCGCCTGAAGAGGCCTCAAAAACAATAAGGGCCAGCGACCGGACGCGAAGGGACTACCTGCGCAAGTACCATCGAGTCGACTGGCTTGATCCGACTCTGTACGATCTGGTGATCAACACACGGAAGATACCCTCGTCACTTGCCGCGGCGATGATCGTCGACGCCTATCAAGAACTGGCGGCACAGGACCATGACTGAGCGAATCCGCGTACGCTTTGCCCCGAGCCCCACAGGCGAGCTCCATCTGGGCAACGTACGGACTGCCCTCTTCAACTGGCTTTTCGCCCGCCACCACGGCGGTGTTTTCATCCTGCGGATCGAGGACACCGACGTGCTGCGCAGCAGCGAAGAAGCCGAGCGTGCGATTCTGGAGGGTCTGCTCTGGCTAGGTCTTGACTGGGATGAGGGCCCCGAGAGAGAAGGGCAGCACGGTCCCTACCACCAGTCGGATCGACTGAACATCTACCGCTCCCACGCAGAACGGCTGCTGGAAGCAGGCCTGGCCTACCGCTGCTACTGCTCGACCGAGCGACTGGAAGAGATGCGCCGGGAGCAGCGCAGGCACGGGCAGCCACCAGGCTACGACGGTCGGTGCCGGGCGTTGAGCGCAGCGGAATCGCAAGCGTATGAGAATCAGGGGATCAAACCTGTGATCCGCTTCAAGGTCCCTCGAGAAGGGCACACCTCGTTTTCCGACCTTCTGCGCGGCACGATCGACTTCCCGAACGACTCCCTGGACGATTTCATCATCCTGAAGTCCGACGGGTATCCCACGTACCACCTGGCCAACGTGGTGGACGATCACTTGATGGAGATAAGCCACGTGCTTCGGGCCGACGAATGGATACCCAGTACGCCCCTGCACATGTTGCTCTATGACGCCTTCCACTGGGATCCCCCCCACTACCTTCATCTGCCTTTGATCCTGGACAAGGCTGGAGGAAAGCTCAGCAAGCGACATGGCGACTCGTCAGCCGACGACTACAAGCAGAAAGGCTACCTACCAGAGGCTGTCGTCAACCACCTGGCACTGCTGGGCTGGTCACCAGGGGACACGCAGGAGATCCTGAGTATGAATGAACTGGTGGATAGATTCACCTGGGAGCGGATCGCCACGAGCCCGGCCATCTTCGACGTGGAGCGCCTGAATTGGTTCAACAGGTGGTACACACGCCATCTGCCCTCCGAGACCGTTGCTCGAGCCGCATCGCCCTTCCTCAGAGAGGCGTACGGACTCGAGGAGCGAAGCGAGGGCACCGCGTACTCACCCCAGGCATGGCTCGAATTGCTGGTAGAAAACGTGCGAGAAGAGATCGATCACCTGGGTCAGATTCCGACCCATGCGGCGTTCGCCTTCATCGACGAACCCGCCTATACGGGCGAGGCGGCGAGTGTATTGAGGACACCACAGGCCAGAGAGGTCCTGGCTGTCTTCGTGGAGATGGTGCAGTCGCTCGACAACCTCGATGTCTCGAGCGCAAGCACGATTCTGAAGGAACTGAGAGCACTTCTGAAGGAGCGCGAGAACCTCGGGGCCAGGGAGGTCATGTTTCCCGTCAGGGCAACCCTGACCGGAAGCATTCACGGACCCAATCTGGCCGCGGTGATGGCTCTGCTGGGAAGAAACAGATGCGTACGAAGAGCAGCCCAACTGAACAGCTCCCTTTCCTGATGATACCCCGTTGCACCTGTCTCGAGGGGTGCCGTCCCCGACGGCATCCCAACTAGACAACGTATCATCGGTACAAGGAGGGAATGTCTGAAATGTCTTTGAGAGTATACAACACACTAAGTCGCAGCAAAGAAGAGTTCGTACCCCTCGAGGGCAAAGAGGTCCGGATGTACGTCTGCGGACCTAACGTATATGGGCCGTCCCACGTAGGCCATGCCATGTCCTACCTGGTGTTCGACACGATTAAGCGCTACCTGCAATACCGCGGATATGAGGTAAAGCACGTTCAGAACTTCACTGACATCGAGGACCGAATCATAGAGACCGCCAATTCGCTGGGCGTGTCGGTGAAGGAACTGGCAGAGAAATACATTGCGCGTTTTCTCGAAGAGATGGATGCGCTGCATATCCAGCGAGCGACGCACTACCCCAGGGCCACCGAGGTCATCCCCAAGATCCAGGAGATGATCCAGGGGTTGATAGACAAAGGGCACGCTTATCAGGTGGATGGGGACGTCTACTTCCGCATCTCCAGCGATCCCGACTACGGCAAGCTCACCAGACAGTCGACCGAAGCCATGCGGGCCGGTGCCCGCGTGGACATTGATACGAGGAAGGAGAACGAGCTTGACTTTGCCCTCTGGAAAGCCGCCAAGCCTGGTGAGCCCAGCTGGCCGAGTCCGTGGGGCGAGGGGAGGCCCGGTTGGCATATTGAGTGCTCAGCCATGTCGATGCAGTTCCTCGGAGACCAGATCGACATCCATGGCGGCGGTGAGGACGTCATCTTCCCTCATCACGAAGACGAGATCGCACAGTCAGAGAGCTACACAGGCAAAGAGCCCTTCGTCAAATACTGGCTGCACAATGGTCTTCTCCGCCCTAGCGCACACCAGGAGAAGATGACTCGTCACCTGGGTAACTTCATCAGCTGCCATGAGGCGCTGGAGAAATTCAATCCGGACGCCATTCGCCTGTTTGTCCTCTCCTCTCACTACCGGAGCCCAGTCACCTGGAGCGAGGAGGGAATACTGGCTTCTGATCGAGGCCTGGAGCGGCTGCGTACTGCCCTGAGACCGGCGCCCGTCGTCGCGGACAGCGGCGGGGAGGAACTGCTGGCGACCGCAGAAGCGGCGCGGACTAAGTTCATCGCAGCGATGGACGACGACTTCAACGCCGCTCGAGCCATCGGCCACCTCTTCGACCTGGGGCGAGCCATCAACCAGGCCCGGGACGAGGGTGTTCCCGCATCGACTCTCGCCAGCAGCCAGGATGTGCTGCGAGAGCTGGCAGGTCTTCTCGGATTGGCCCTCGAGGAGCCCAAAGTCGCGGCGGATCCGGTGCCCTTCAGGGAACTGGCAGCTGCCGTTCGTGATGAACTGGTCGCCGCCGGAAAGCCTGAACTCGCGGAAAGCATCCCTCTGGATGCCCTGGCCGGCACACCGCCGAGTGAGGCGCAGACCCTCATCGATCTGCTGGTCTCGGTGCGCAGCGGCCTGCGCGCGGCTAAGGAGTATGAGCAAGCGGACAAAATCCGGACTGGACTGGCTGACTTGGGCGTCGTGGTGGAAGACGCCGCCGGAGGCAGCACGTGGAGAATGGTGACGCCATCATAGTCGGCGCCCCCGCACGCCGTGTAGTTGAGAAGTAGGGCGCGACGAGGGGGAGTCCTTCTACGCCCTGTTGGCCTGCCGAACTCTTACCCGTACCGTCGAGACGCGAATTGACTACTATGTCACTTGCTGATATAGTAGTATAATGTACGGACAACACAGTTGTCCAGAGCTTTCTGCCCGCAGCATGGTCTGGGGGCAAGCCCGCAGAAAGGAGATGTCGATTGCGTTACTACGAGTTTGTATTTATCGTCAGCCCCGAGGTCGAGGAAGAAGACCTGGAGAAGGTGGCGGCCAGAGTCGGTCAGATGATCGTCGACGGTGGGGGGGAGGTAGTGCGCCTCGAATCGTGGGGAAGGAGACGCCTGGCCTATCCCATCCGGAGATTCCGCGAAGGGCATTACGTAGTGGGTAATATCCAGATGGATCCAGAGGCCATCTCGGGACTGAAGGACAGGTTGGGCCTGACCGAGGAGGTGATCAGATACCTCCTGATCAGGACTGATGCTGTGCCAGTCGAGGCTGTGCCAGTCGAGGCTGTGCCAGTCGAGGCGGAGCCGGCGGTATCCCCACCAGAACCAGTAGACAGCGACCAAGCGGAAGAGGAACAGCCTGAGGAAGAACCCGGCGAAAAGCCAGAAGAAGAAGTCGTCGAGCCGGAAGCTGCCCTGGAACAGGACAGTGAAGAGACCGATGAAGAACTACAGGGAGACTAGCCTTGGCTGAAAGACGAGAACAGAGACGGCAACCCAGACGGAGCTACAAATTCAAACGAAAGAAAGTGTGCTCCTTCTGCGTGAACAAGGCGGACGCGATAGACTACAAAGATGTACCTCTGCTCCGCCAACACATAACGAACCGCGGCAAGATCAAGCCGCGACGCAAGACCGGGGTTTGTGCAAGGCACCAGCGCCGCCTGGCTACGGCGATCAAGAGGGCGCGGCACATAGCGTTGTTGCCCTACACCGCCGATCAGACACACGGCAGCTGAGGCATGGGGCGAGCTCACTGGGGCATCGAAGTCAGCGCTTCTATGCCCCTTACTTTTTCTCCTCGCGGCAACTCACCACACTGAAGCCTGCTGGCGCCCCCAGGCGCGATTTGCCCAAGTGTAGCCGCGCACGCCCTTGCCCAACCATAATGGCCAGAGTCAGGGTGGCCAACCCCAACGGAGCGGAGGAATAGATGGCCAAACGAAAGGTCAAGAAAGAAGTTCCGCTTACGCGGAAGCAGATCTCTCGTCGCGAGAAGGAGCGCCGGCAGCGTCTAATCCTGTTGAGCGTAGCCATCGCCATAGGCTGCCTGATCCTGGGAGTCCTGGGATTTGGTGCATATCAGGAACTGGTCGCCAAGCCTTCCGCGCCGGTAGCTAAGGTCAATGGCGTCCCCATATCGACCCAATCCTATCAAAAGAGGCTCCTCCTGGAGCGGATGAATATCGATGCCAACATCGAGAACATGCGCGCACAGCGGTCACTGTACAATTCCGAGACGGACGCGTTCCTACTGAGTATCATCGATCAGCAGATCCAGCAACTCTCGCTGCAAAGAGAACTCCTCACCGACGAGGTCTTCCTGGATCAGTTGATAGAAGAGGAATTGATCAGTCAGGCCGCCCAACGAGAGGGTCTGGGCGTGTCGCCAGAGGAGATAGACCGCCGAATCAAGCAGGACTTCGGCTATTCCGCAGAAGAGCCCACGCCTGCGCCATCGCCCACCACTGGCATCATCACGTCAACGAGCGAGATCACTCCCACTGAGGCATCACCCCCCATGACCAGGGCTCGCTTCGAGGAGTTGTATAGTGATGTCCTCAGTGCCTTGCAGGAAGGCGCTGGCCTCTCGGAGGCTGAGTACAGAGAAATCGTGGCGGCCGGACTCTTGCGCCAGAAGATGCAAGACTCCGTGGGCCAGCAAGTACCCACCAGCGAACCTCAGATACGCGCGCGCCACATTCTCGTGGACACAGAAGAGGAAGCTCGAACCGTCCTCGAGAGACTCGACGATGGCGAAGACTTCGCACTACTAGCAACGGAGGTCTCGACGGACACACTGAGCGCGGAGCTAGGAGGCGACCTCGGGTGGTTTGCGCGGGGCAGGATGGACCCGGCCTTCGAGGAGGCGGCATTCAGCCTGGCGGTAGGCGAGATCAGCGATGTAGTCGAGACCTCTTTCGGATTTCACATCATCCTCGTGGAGGAGCGGGACGAGGATCGGGAGCTAGACCCCCAGATGCTGGATCAGAGGAAGAGAGAGGCGTTCGAGGTCTGGCTGCTCGACTTGCAGGCTGAGGCTGAGACCGAGAAGTACTGGTCGCCAGACAAGGTTCCACCCGAATAGGAACCCTCAGTTCACCCCTTCATACCATCAAATGGGCCGCGGGATGACCGTCCCGTGGCCCATTTCTTTTCCCCGCCTCCGTAGCGGCTCTCTAGTAGTACTGCGCGCTCACAACACCGATCCGGGAGAGCTCCCATCCATTCGGTGTCTCCCACCGCACGGCTACGGCGCGACGCGGAATACCGTGAGATGACTGTGATCCAACCGCTACTCCACGTCGGACTCAGGGGAAGGAAGACATGGAACACTCATTGGCGCGGAGCGGTGTGGCGGAAGGGCTCCAGGTGAATCACCACTCGGTGCAGCGATGGAATTCGCTCGCGTAGATGGCTCTCCCACCGTTCGCTGAAGTCGTGAGCTTCTTCAACCGGCACATCCACGTCGAGCGAGCAGTGCAACGAGGCTGCCAGGCCGTCCGCCTCCTCCCAGATGGCCACGTGGTGACAGGCCCCCTCACCAACGACGCCGTCCACGAGGGACACGATCTGAGCCTCCAGCTCGGCGTAGTCTCTGTGCTCGAGCCTGGTGCTTGAACTCTCAGAGTCACCGATCGGTTCCAGGTGAGTGACTACCTCGGTCACCTCCGGGCGGGCCTCCCGCACCAGGCCCTCAAGACGCGTGGCCAGTTCGTGCGCCTCTGTCAGCGACGCGCTCCGGTCCACCTCCAGGTCGAGTTCCACATTGTATCGGTCGCCGATCTGATGCACCCAGATGCTGTGGGCCTGGGCTCCGATTTGCTGTGCAGCCCGGCTGACCAGGGTCGCGATACTCGAGCTTTCCTCACCCGGCTCGTAGTGAACCACTACGTCAGCCCGAGGTAGCAGTTCGCCCACCACCTCCTCAACCTTGGCCGTGGTCTCGTGAGCCATGTCGAACGAGATATCCCCGTCAATCTCCAGAACCAGATCCACGAAGTTCTCAGCGCCAGACCTGCGAAGCCGCACCTTGTGACAGGCGCGAACCCCGTCGATCTGCTGCACCTGGCGTTGCACTTCCTCCGCGAGACCCTTGGGCGCTGCATCCAACAGAACATCCACGGCCCTCTTGCCCAGTTTCACACTCACATAGATCACAATCACGGCGACGACGAGCGCCGCCACAGCATCCGCCTGGGCCAGCCACGGGGGCCCTCCCACCCACTCGCTCAGCTTGACGACCGCCAATCCGGCAATGACCACCGCCGAACTCCAGACGTCGGTGCTGAAGTGCAAAGCATCGGCTTCAAGCGCCTGGCTGTCGTGTTTCTCCGCAACGCGGCTCAACACCCTGGACCGGTTGACATCCACAATGATGGACATCGCCATCACGGCGAAGGCCCAAACGCTGGCGTCGATCTCCACATGCTGGAAAAACAGCCGGCTGACGGCCTCGTTGACTATCCACACGCAGGTCACCAGGAGAAGCAACGTCTCCGCCAGGGCAGACAGATTCTCCACCTTTCCGTGACCATACGGATGGCTGGCGTCGGCCGGTCTATCCGAGACCCGCACGGCGCCGTAGGTGATCACAGCCGCCACGAAATCCAGCCCGGAGTGCGCAGCCTCGGCCAGGAT
>DATKVP010000193.1:0-3657 GCA_035530015.1 Anaerolineae bacterium
CCCTACCGAGAGATTCGGTCAACCGGCCCCTGGGCCCACCCGATGGTTCGGGACTATGAGGCCCCTACTGCAACAGTAAGCCAGCCGCCAGGCGCACCCAAGCGGTATATGCGGGTTCTATGACGCATCCGTCGCAGCGCGGACGAGAGTCGATGGCTAGACACCGAGCCAAGCAGCGCCGATCCATCCGACTGCCTCAGTTCGACTACACCCAACCCGGGGCCTACACCGTGACCATCTGCACCCGGCCACAGGCGCCGATGCTCGGTCAGATCATCGGCGGCGTGGTGCGGCTCAATGACTACGGCAAGGTTGTCGAAGACTGTTGGCGCCAGATCCCCAGCCATAATTCCATGGTGGAGCTGGATGTCTTCGCGGTCATGCCGAACCACCTGCACGGCATCCTCGTTCTTGTACATGACGCCCCGAGTAGGGGCACGGCATGCCGTGCCCCTACCGACACATTCGGTCAACCAATCCCTGGCTCCTTGCCGACACTGATCCGCTCCTTCAAGTCAGCAGCAACGAGGGGCATCAATCTGCTACGCGGCACACCTGGCGGGCGTGTATGGCAAAGAGGCTACTACGAGCGGGTGATACGCAACGAACGCGAATTGAGCGCAGTCCGGCGCTACATAGCGTACAATCCACTCAGATGGGAGCTGGACCCCGAGAATCCTGCGAATCAAGACAAGTCGGAGAGAATAGAGCCCTAGTGGCAGATGAGCAGGCCAAGCCCACCTCGGAGTATCCCTCCGCTACTCCGGCGGGCTACGACTGGTCCAGCCCGGCGGGCAAGCACGGCCACGAATTGGAGGGGCTCTCCAACCCCTCTGCAATGGAAGGCAGTTCCTGAGGAGGAGGAAGAAGTGAAAGACGTCGTGAAGCACAAACTACCGGAGGATACCGGAGAGGGTGAAGCTGCGTGGTTCGAAAGGATGAGCCCGTTTCTCCAAGAGGAGACGCTGCGGCAGGTCCGGTACAAGCGCAGGCATTGGCGAGATCTGCCGGATGGCGCTTGGCGGCACAATCCGTACCCGCACATTCTACCCAAGGGTAACCAGGAGAAGGCGTTCTTCGAGCCATTCTTGATTCCCTATATGCAGGCCCACGATATCGCCTTCCACGCCGAATCCCTAAACCTGCGCAGCTCCCAGGCCTGCTGCCTCAACTTTCTGTACTATCTCCGGCAGAACCTTGAGCAGGCATCGGAGGTGCTGAGGGGCTGGTTTTCCAACCTGGCCAGGGTAATCAGCATCGAGTTCGAGTACACCGGTCCGGAGGCCGTGACCGAGTGGCTGGGCGAGCCCCCTGGCGGCAAGCGCGGTATGAACCGCACCAGTGTAGACGCAGCCATCTGGTGGGCAGATGCGAACAAGAAGCCCAGACTGACTCTGGTGGAGTGGAAGTACACCGAGAAGGGGTTTGGCTCGTGTGGGGGTTACCTGTCCAGCGGGAACAAGGACCGTAGTCGGTGCACCTCACTGGACGTACGGTCGATAAGACCCCACACGGACTGCTATCTCATGCAGGGCGACAAGCCCACTATCCAGCGTCACTACTGGGACCACATGAAGGACGCGGGGGTCAAGTACGTCGTGTTCGAGAAAACTGGCTGCCCATTCCGTGGACCACTCTACCAGCTACTTCGGCAACAACTCCTGGCCCACTGGTTGGAGACAAAAACCGACAATACGGTGGACGTGGCGGTGGCCTGCTTCAAGAACAACACTGACTTGATGAGGTCTCCGGGCTATCTCAGGCACGTCGACAAGGGTCTTGCCGCTGCATGGAAGACCTTTCTGGCCGAACCCGAGCGCTTCCAGGTGCTCTACGTCGAGGATCTCATGGCCCACTGCGACTATCTGGCCGGGGTGGCCACGTCACCCTGGAGGGAGTATCTGAGAGAGAGATACGGGGTCTAGTCGCGCGTCCTCCTACCCCACCGCAGTGCGCCGTAACCTCCCAGGCCCGACAGCCCGGTGAGCAGTAACCCCAGCGTACCCACCTCGGGTACGAACTCGGCCTCGCCCTCCACCAGGGTGCATTCGTCCGCGGCCTCGTACGCTACCCCCTCCGCCGCGGCGATGCTGCTACTGACGGGCAGGGACTCCGGCGCTCCGTCTGGCCGCACGGTCAAGGTTACCTGACCCGTTTGACCCGGCGCCAGGTTGCCCAAGTGCCAGGTGACCACCCCGGCGGAGCTGGTGCCGCCGTGGCTGGCCCTGACGAAGGATGTCCCGGCGGGAACGGGGGAGGTCAGGACCACGTCGGTGACGCCCAGGGTCGCCTCGGCTGGGATCGTGTACAGCAGGGGGATGATCACCTCGCCCCAGTCGATGGACAGCGGGTGGGGGCAGCTGGGGGCCGCGCTCACGCTCACCAGCAGGACCTTCGCCACTATCTCGTCCGACACCAGGTCGCTCGTGTCTCCGGCGCGAGCCATCATGCCGAACTGGTGGCACTTGACAATGCCAAAACCAAAAAGCTCGTCCCGGGTGTAGCTCCATTCCACGATGCCGGGCACGGTGGTGCCGTACACCGCCTGGCCCGACCATGACCCAGTGGGAGCCGATACGACGCCCGGCAGGATGCTCGAGTCGCCACCCAGAGCGAACCAGGCCGTAACCACGTACACGCCACAATCCCGAGACAACGGTAGGGTGTAGGCCTCAGAGGGTCCAATCCCTGCGGAATCGCCGCCCAGCGGGCCAGCGTCCACATCGTGAGTGCCCACTCCCAGGTTGCCAGGTGTGCCCGTCTGGCTGTCCGAGTCCCCGGCCCGGCCGTCCACGTCCAGGCGGAAGTACCACCGGTCGTCGCTGGGCTGGTAATGCGCCCACAAGGCGATGATATCGTAGCCGCTGCGGGCGTAAGTCGGGGCCTCGTGGGGATGGTTGCCCGTCCCGGTGACGGCCACGTCCAGGGGATCGGTGGCCACCTGCCAGGAGGGGTCCCAGTCGTCTCCCACGCCGTCGAGGGTGATGCCCCCTTGGGCAAACGCCTGCCCGGTCAGCAGCGCCGACAGCGCCAGGGCCGCCAGGGTGACCCCGACAAGCCTCTTGCATCTCCCACCACATGAGCTTCCGCGCTTTCCCATGGTGAACTCCTTTCCACCCTCCACGCTGCGACGCCAAGGTCCACTGCCCTGCGGCGCCTGGTCAGTCTTCTGCTCTTCATAGTGTATCCCGAATCCATTCCCCACGCAAGGGCCTTAGCGCAGGGCGCCGGTGAAACGCTCACCTCCGTCCTCCCCCCTGTCATTCCCCTCCCTGCATGGGAGGCCTGTCCTGAGTTCATCGAAGGGGGCCAGTCCGGCGCGTCCCCTTCGGCAAGCTCAGGGCGCGGCTCAGGATGCGCCTGGTCCACTGTCCTCCCCCATCGAGAGGGAGGAGGTCAGCGCCAGCCGGCCCGCGCTTGCGGGAGGGTGTTAGTCCCGGTGTTTGCGCCCACACACGGCGTGGGCTACAATGCTTGAAGCCGTCCCCGTTCCACGCCAGAGCAGGAAGGAGAAGCAAGAATGAAGTCCACGTGGTTGCGTTACCTCACGCTGCTGTCGGTCGTGCTCATCCTGTTGGGGAGTACACTCGCCTGCGAGATCCCCGGCACGACCAGCGGGCCCTCCAAGCCCACCATCACCATCACCGCCCCCACCGC
>DATKVP010000194.1:0-8489 GCA_035530015.1 Anaerolineae bacterium
GATGCATCAGCTTCTTCGCGGGGCTGGCGGCGAGCACGAGTTGATAGCGTACGGCATCATCCTCGTACTGGTAATGATCTTTGTGCCGGAGGGGCTGAGCTTCGGCGGCATCAAAGCATTGAGTTGGCTGCGCAACCTTGCAGTGTTCCGCAGAGGGGACGGACGGGAGATAGAAGCACGGACGGGACAGGCAGGCTGACCTGGCCGTGGCGTTCAGGTGGTAGATTGGCGGCGTGGAGGTTGGGTCGGTCTTCCGCGAGTGGCGAGCGGCGAGGAGGAGACGTGGCTGAGTCGATGATCCTGCAAGTAGAGAATCTGAGGAAGGACTTCGGCGGCTTGCTGGCTGTGGACGACGTTTCCCTTGCCGTGAGGGAGGGTGACATATTCTCGATCATCGGCCCGAATGGCGCGGGTAAGACCACCATATTCAATCTTATCTCGGGGGTGCTGCCTGCCAGCGGTGGCCAGATTCGATTTGGGGGTCGCCTTCTCAACGAGATGAAGCCTCACGAGATCGCTAATTTGGGGCTGTCACGGACTTTTCAGAATCTTCAGATCTTCACCAACATGAGTGTGCTGGAGAACGTGATGGTGGGGCGGCACCCTCGGAGCAGCTATGGGATGATCAGCGCAGCTTTGCGGCTGCCGGGGGGGAGGCGAGAGGAGCGCGAAATCCGCGAGCGGGCCATGGAGCACCTGGACTTCGTTGGCCTGAAGTCCTTCGCGGAATGGAACGCAGGGAGCTTGCCTTTCGGACAGCAACGGCTGCTGGAGATCGCGCGCGCCCTGGCCACCGAACCCAGGCTGCTGATGTTGGATGAGCCTGGTGCGGGCCTCAACATGACAGAGAAGGTCGCCCTTAGTGGGCTCGTACGGCGGATACGTGACCAGGGGATTTCCATACTGCTGGTGGAGCACGACATGGCCTTTGTGATGGGCATCGCTGAGCGCATCATCGTGCTCGACTACGGTGAGAAGATAGCCGAGGGCACTCCGGAAGAGGTGCAGAGGGACCCCGCGGTCATTGCTGCCTACTTGGGTACAGAGGGGATCTAGCCGTCGATTCCAGAGAGGTGGACAATGCTGCTGGCTATCAGAGATATCAATACCTACTACGGCAATATCCATGCTCTGAAAGGTGTCTCCCTGCAAGTTGGGCAAGGGGAGATCGTGGCGGTGATCGGCGCCAACGGCGCGGGAAAGACCACGCTGCTGAATACGATATCCGGGGTCCTGCACCCTGCGACGGGAGAGGTCCTCTTCGACGACAAGTCAATTGGCAAGATGTCGCCCGACAAAGTGGTCCGTGTGGGAATCAGCCAGGTGCCCGAGAGACGGCAGGTGTTCTCCACCCTGAATGTGCTAGACAACCTGCTGCTTGGGGCCTACCTTCGGCATGGCAGGGAGCGGAAGGAGGAGATCCAGAAGGACCTCGATTTCGTGTTCGACATATTCCCGGTGCTGAGGGAGCGGCAGAAACAAACGGGCGGTACCCTGTCTGGAGGGGAGCAGCAGATGTTAGCGCTGGGTAGAGGACTCATGGCCAAGCCCAAGCTTCTGTTGCTGGATGAGCCTTCCCTGGGTTTAGCTCCATTGTTAGTCAGGGAGATATTCAGGGTCGCAGGGGAGCTTCGCGAGCATGGAACCACCATCCTGCTGGTGGAGCAAAACGCCAGAGCTGCCCTCAGGTTGGCCGACCGGGGCTATGTGCTGGAGACAGGCAGGGTCGTCGTGGAAGGGACATCTGAGAAAATGCTGGGCGACGAACGCGTACAAGAGGCCTATTTGGGAGGATTGGGCTCCTGATAACGGGGGCGATAACTCCCTGGTGGTCCTAGGATGATCGGGGTTGGGACCGTGCCGCCAATAGATTGGCGGCTCGCACGCGAGTTGTAATAGGGAATGGAGGTTTCTGATGAAGGCTTTGCTGTCGGGGAATGAGGCCGTGGCTCGCGGCGCCTACGAGAGCGGCGTCGTATTCGCCAGCGCCTATCCAGGCACTCCCAGCACTGAGATCCTGGAGAACATTGTACAGTATAAGGAGATATATGCTGAGTGGTCGCCCAACGAGAAGATAGCGCTGGACGGGGCCATCGGCGCGGCCTACGCGGGGAAGCGATCTCTGGCAGCCATGAAGATGGTGGGCTTGAACGTGGCCGCCGAGGCCCTCTTCTACTCCTCATACACAGGGTTTGACGGCGCGTTGGTCATAGTCACCGCTGATGACCCCGGGATGCACAGTTCTCAGAACGAGCAGGACAACAGGTATTATGCCAAGTTCGCCAAGGTGCCTATGCTGGAGCCGACAGATAGCCAGGAGGCGAAGGACTTTGTAGGCCTGGCTCTGGAGATCAGCGAGAAGTTCGATGCCCCGGTGCTTCTGCGCATGACCACGCGCATCTGTCATTCCAGTGGCGTGGTCGAATTGGGCGAGCGAAAGGCTGGTGTACCCGAACGTAAGCCCTTCGCGCGTAATGCGATGAAGTACTCCATGATCCCCGGCTTCGCCAAACGTCGTCACCCTGTCATGGAGCAGCGTCTGAAGGACCTGGCAGAATACGCCGAGACCTTCCCCCACAACAAGGTCGAGTGGGGAGACCGCTCTCTGGGCGTGGTGGCCAATGGCGTGGCCTACCAGTACGCGCGAGAGGTGTTCCCAGAAGCGTCGTTCCTCAGGCTGGGCATGAGTTGGCCACTACCAGAGAAGCTTATCCGGGACTTCGCCTCTCAGGTGGACAAGGTGGTAGTAGTGGAGGAATTGGACCCCTTCTTGGAAGAGCATTTGAAGATGATGGGCATAGAAGTCGCAGCAGGCAAGGATTTCTTCCCCATCCTAGATGAGTTCAACCCTGGTATCGTGCGCGATGCGGCTTACAAGGCGGGACTGGTGAAAGAGACGGTGGAGCCGCAAAAGGTGGAGATGGGACCATTGCCGCCCCGGCCGCCCGTGCTCTGCGCGGGTTGTCCTCACAGGCCGGTATACTACCTGCTCAAGAAGTATGGGTTGGTGGTAAACAGCGACATTGGCTGCTATGCGTTGGCTGTACTGCCTCCCATAGCCACCACGGATACCCTTGGCTGTATGGGGGCCAGCATCGGAGTGGCCCACGGGATCAACAAGGCAGGAGTGGAAGAGAGGGCGGTGGCCACGATTGGAGACTCCACTCTCTGGCATGCTGGAATGCCTGGCCTGCTCAACGTCGTCTACAACAAGAGCAACACTGTGACCCTCATCCTGGACAACTTGACAACGGCGATGACGGGCCATCAGCCGCATCCGGGCACAGGTCGCACGTTGATGGGCGAAAAGACTGTGAAGGGGGATTTTGAGGCACTGGCCCGCGCTATGGGCTACGAGGAGGTTCGTACAGTCGATCCTCTGGATCTGAAGGAAACGGAAGAGGCCCTGAAGGCCTCATTGGACGCCAACAAGCCGGCGGTGCTCATCACACGTTCCCCCTGCATCTTTATGTATGAGAAGAGGCCAGGGCTCTACGAGGTGGATGCGGAGCGATGCAACGCCTGCGGTCGCTGTTTCGAGATTGGCTGCCCGGCCGTGGTCCGGAGTGAAGAGATTCACGAGAAATCCGCCAAGGCCAAGGCCGAGATCAACACCATCTTATGCTTTGGGTGCTCCGTTTGCGAGCAGGTCTGCGCCCGCAAGGCCATTTATGCGTTGGAGGAGTAGGGACTGTGAAAACGACAAACTTCGCGCTGGTTGGAGTTGGTGGTCAGGGCGTCCTATTGGCCTCAGACATCCTGGCCGAGGTGGGCGTCGAGGCTGGCTACGATGTGAAGAAATCTGAGGTGCACGGTATGGCCCAGAGAGGGGGCAGCGTCCTCAGCCAGGTCCGCTGGGCCGACAAGGTCTACGCTCCCCTTGTGGGAAACGGTGAGGTAGACTACCTGATATCCTTCGAGTTGCTGGAAGCTCTCCGGTGGCTTCAGCTCCTCAAGAAAGGCGGTACAGCCATCGTAAACGAGCAGAGGCTACCTCCGTTGGCTGTGAGTTCCGGAGGGATGGAGTATCCTGGCCTTGAGCAGATCAAGAAGGCTTTGGCCGCGGGGACCGGCGAATACCACCTTGTGCCCGCCCTGGCCAAGGCTGAGGAGCTTGGGACCGAGCGGGCTACCAATGTTGTGCTCATTGGGGCGCTGTCCAAGTCTCTCGATGTTCCGGAGGATGAGTGGCTGAAGGTCATTGAGCGGCGTGTGCCGGAGAAGTACTTGGAGCTCAATCGCAAGGCGTTCGCGGCCGGACAGACCTTGTAAACGTGTTGATGGTCGTGGGTATAGTAGCGCCTGCGCCCACAGCGGCAGGTGCGAGGCACCGCGAAGGGTATCGCGGTCGATTGTAATTGTAGTTGAAGGGGAGGAACGGTGGCGAGGAAGTATCCAGTGTGGAATGAAGAGATGGAAACCATGCCCCGCAAGGAGCTGCAGAAGTTGCAGTTGAAGCGGATGCAGGGGACGGTGGAGAGAGTCTACAACAGAGTGCCTTTCTACAAGAAGCTCTTTGATGACGCAGGGGTGAAACCGGCGGACTTGAAGTCCCTCGACGATCTGACCAAATTCCCATTCACGGTGAAGCAGGATCTGCGAGACAACTACCCCTTCGGCCCTTTTGCGGAGCCGTTGGAGGAGGTGTCGCAGATCCACGCCACCAGCGGCACCACCGGGAAGATGACCGTGACGGGATACACGGACAATGACATGAAAGTGTGGGCCGAGTGTATGGCGCGGGTCTACGCTGCGGGTGGAACGAAGAAGGGCGACATTGTGCACAACGCCTACGGCTACGGTCTCTTCACGGGCGGACTGGGCTTCCACATAGGCGCTCACGAGTTGGGGGCCACGGTTGTGCCCGTCTCCGGTGGCCTGACGCAGCGCCAAGTGACGATCATGCAGGACTTTGGCTGTACCGTGCTCACGTGCACGCCTTCATACTCCCTGGTACTGGCTGAGGCCATTGAGGAGGCCGGACTGGATCCTAAGAAGGACTTGAAGCTGCGCATCGGATTCTTCGGCGCCGAGCCGTGGACGGACAAGATGCGGGAGGAAATCGAGAAGAGGCTAGCCGTGGAAGCCTTCGATATCTTCGGTCTGGCGGAGATCATCGGCCCGGGCGTCTCGGTCGAGTGTCCTGCGCATAACGGACTGCACATCGCTGAAGACCACTTCTATCCCGAGATTATCGATCCAAGTTCGGGAGAGCCTTTGCCCTATGGCACGCCCGGGGAGTTGGTGTTCACCACTCTGACCAAGGAGGCCTTTCCGCTGGTGCGGTACCGAACGAGAGATCGTACTGTGTTGCACGCCGAGAAGTGCGAGTGTGGTCGCACCGTGGTTCGGATGGGCAAGATCATGGGCCGTACCGATGATATGCTGATCATCCGCGGGGTTAACGTTTTCCCGTCCCAGATAGAGGATATCCTCCTCAGCCTCCCGGAACTCGCGCCTCACTATATCATCTATGTGGACCGCCCGAAGGACATGGACGTGTTGACGGTGGAAGTGGAGGCAACAGAGAAGCTGTTCAACCAGGGCTGGGATACCGTGAAGGGGATGGAAGGCACGGTGAAGAAGGCTCTGGCCGAAGCCTTGTACGTTTCCTGTGGCGTCACCATCAAGGAACCGTTTGGCATCCAGCGCAGCGTGGGCAAGGCCAAACGTGTGGTGGACCGTAGAAAGCTGTAGAGTAAGGTAGTCGGTCGCGGGCCAACTACAGCTTGTCATAGATGCGTGGGGGGTGCAAGCTGCCGACACCTGGGTGGTGCATGTCTTGCACCCCATTATTTGTTTGTGAGGTAAAGGGTCCGGGGCCACAGTATGCGCTAGGAACTCCTGAGACGGACCAAGGAGATAGTTGGTGAAAGGAGCAATAGGACCATGAATTTCTATGGCAAGGATATAGTTATCCTCGATGGGGCTCGCACCCCGCTGTCTCACTACGGTGGATCGCTGAAGGACGTGCATCCGACCGATATGTCGGTACACGTGGCAAAGGGAGCCATGGAGCGATCAGGGGTCGAGCCGGACTGGATAGATCACGTTGTCTGGGGCAACGCCTCCCAGGCGACGGGGGATGCCCAGTACTTGTCACGACACATCGCTCTCAAGTCGGGATGCCCGCTGCCGGTGCCGGCGTTGAACCTGGGCCGCATCTGTGGCTCCGGGCTGGAGGCCATCGTCACGGCGGGCCGCATGCTCATCGTGGATGACGAGTACAAGTTCGTCCTGGCAGGCGGCGTAGAGGCGATGGACCAGATGCCTTTTGTGATCGTGAACGCGCGTGATGGTCTGCGGTACGGAAAGGGCGTCATCGAGCACTGGCTGGATGAGAACTTCATAGATACCTACAACGGTCTGCGTATGGCGTTGACGGCCGAGAACCTGGTAGAGATGTACAGCATCTCTCGCGAAGAGCAGGATGAGTATGCCTGTCGCAGCCACATGCTGGCGGCGGCGGCGCGCGATAGCGGCCGTCTGGCCAAGGAGATCATACCCATAGAAGTCCCGGCCGGCAGGAGAGGTGAGACCAAGCTCTTCGAGCAGGACGAGAGGATCCGCGACGATACCACGGTGGAGAAGCTCTCCAAGCTGAGGCCAGCGTTCAAGGCGGACGGCACCGTGACAGCAGGCAACGCGTGTCCGATCACAGACGGCGCCGCAGCAGTGGTGGTGACCACCATGGAAGTGGCCAAGGAGCGTGGCTTGAAGCCTCTAGCCAGGTTGGTGTCCTACGGGGCCATGGGCTGCAACCCCGACATCATGGGCATAGGCCCTGTGCCTGCCACGAAACAGGCTCTCCAGAGAGCGGAGCTGAGCCTCGAAGAGATCGATATCATCGAGCTAAACGAAGCTTTCGCAGCTCAATACCTGGCTTGCGAGAAGGAACTGGGCAGCAACCGGGACATCGCGAACGTCAACGGTGGGGCCATTGCCCTGGGTCATCCCACAGCGTGCACCGGCGTCCGCATATCTCTCACAGCCATGTACGAACTGAGGGAGCGAAACAAGAAGTACGGCCTGGCCACGATGTGCATCGGCGGTGGGCAGGGCATGGCCGGGATTTTTGAGAACCTGACTTAGCCGTCTACTGCAGGCTGCCTGAGACGGGTTGCCACATCCACAGGGGGGTTCGGATGGACGAGATCGTCATTATTGATGGCGCACGCACAGCATTTGGTGCGCTCAACGGTGGGCTGAAGGGCGTCACGGCCACTGATCTGGGAGCGGTGGCTGCCGCGGAGGCTCTGAAACGCTCGCGCGTCGATCCCCAGGCCGTTGATCACGTGATCTTCGGCAACGTTGTCCAGACCTGCAAGGATGCTCCGTATCTGGCACGTCACATAGGTATGACGGTGGGGGTCCCCATAGAGGTCCCAGGCTTGATCGTGAACCGCCTGTGTGCTTCGGGTTTGGAGGCCATGGTCGTCGGTGCTCAGCAGCTCCTGCTGGGGGATTCGACGGTGGTGCTGGCTGGTGGGACCGAGAACATGACGCAATGCCCGCATGTGATCCGTGGCGCCCGGGACGGCTTTCGGCTCGGCAACGTGGAGGTGGAGGATTATGTGCTCGTGGCCCTCACGGATCAGTGGAACGGACTCGCCATGGGGCTCACTGCCGAGAACCTGGCGGAGAGGTACGACATCTCACGCGAGGAGCAGGATGAGTTCGCCTACCGCAGCCACACTCTGGCGGCCGAGGCCCGAGAGAGCGGACGGTTCGCTGAAGAGATAGTGGGTGTAGAGACCAAAGACCGGAAGGGCAGGGTCGCAGTGGTGGACCGCGACGAGCATATTCGGGCCGGCGCGACTGTGGAGAGCCTGGGGCAGTTGCCAACGGTATTCAAGAAGGACGGCACGGTGACCGCCGGCAACTCCTGCGGGATCAATGACGGGGCAGCGGCGGTGGTGATGACCACCGCCAAGAGGGCCAAGGACATGGGTCTGAGGCCACTCGGACGGCTGGTGTCATGGGCCAGTGTGGGCGTTGAGCCGGACATCATGGGCATCGGCCCTGTGGAGGCCACCCGAAAGGCTGTCGGGCGGGCGGGTATGCAGCTGGGGGACATGGAGCTCATAGAGATTAACGAGGCCTTTGCCGCCCAGTATCTTGCTTGCGAGAGGGAACTGGACCTCGATCGGGACAGGGTGAACGTTAACGGCGGTGCGATCGCCCTGGGGCATCCGGTGGGGGCGAGCGGCGCCAGGGTCACAGTGACGCTGCTCTACGAACTGCGGAAGCGCGGGTTGAGGTACGGGGTGTCGACGCTTTGCGTAGGAGGCGGAATGGGCATTGCAGCTGTCCTCGAGTGTTTGCAGTCATAGGCAATATCTTGCCAACATATGGCACTGCCAAGACGGACTCTTGTTAGTCTGACATAGATCGTGTATAATTGGAGTAGGCTGGTCGTTTTTAGTCGGCCATTCTTGGAGGAGAAACTGGTATGGTCAAGAAGAGCGTCAGCGACAAGCAGAAGGCAA
>DATKVP010000195.1:0-2614 GCA_035530015.1 Anaerolineae bacterium
GACGAACGCGGCTGCGGACCAGGCCGTGCGAGAGACCGAGGACGTGGTGGCCCTGCACGGCGACGAAGTCATTCAGGCCTTCTACTTCGGCTATTGCGATGGGCATACCCGGAACAGCGAGGATGTGTGGGTTCGCGCTCTTCCGTATTGCAGGAGCGTTTCGTGCGTCAAGCCGTACCCGACCATGGGTGGCCACGGCGTTGGAATGTGCCAGCAGGGTGCGATGGCCATGGCCGAGCAGGGTGCGACCTATGTCGATATCCTGGATCACTACTACACAGACATTCAGGTCGTGGGGGCAGACCGTGTGCCAGTGGATGCCTGGCCCGAGCTAGGCACTGGCTACTCTGCATGGCCGCGACCAACCCAGGACAACGGCCTGGGGATTCACGGGGGGTTGGATTTCTCGGAGGAGGCGATAGCTGACGACGTGGCGCGGGCGCGGGAGCTCAGTGTCACGTGGGTGATGCTGGTGCCCGAAGACAGAGCTGGCCTGGGAAGGGCAGCGTCGGTCTACTGGGAAGCGGGCATCATGCCGGTGGTGAGGCCAAGGTGTCTGATTGGTGAGGAGCACGATTTCGTCGGCGATGCTCGGCTGCTCGGGGAGAGGGGCATCCCCGCCTATGTCCAGGTCTACAACGCCCCAGAACGCCCGGAGGAGTGGAAGAGCCGCCGTGAGGACATCAAGGGCTTTGCTGCGCGGTGGCTGGAGCAGGCCAAGGCCCTGGTGGACGTGGATGCCTACCCCGGGCTCCAGGTGAACTCGATTGAGGATCTGCGCACTGTGCTCGCTGAGGCGCAAAGAGAAGGCGTGGAGCACATCTTCAGGCATTCCTGGCTCTGTTGTCACAACTACGGACTGAACCGGCCAGCCCGATATCCCTACGATGACGTCAATCAGCAAGCTTTGCCGGTGCAGCACCCTGAGTGGGAGTTCGCGGGCCCGGTGGATCAAGTGAACAGTTGGCGACAGTCGGGCAAACATCCAGGCCAGGCCGTGTACGAGGACTACCATTGCGTGATGGGCTTCTTGGCCTACGCCAGGGTGTTCGAGGAGGAACTCGGATTTGCGCCCCCCATCATCTGTGGCGAGGGGGGGTGGAAGTACGGAGACCTCACCGATCGCCGCTACCCAAAGGTAGGCGACTTCCTGCATCAAGCGCACCACATGGCCATGTTTGCCTGGTTCAAGGATGGCTTGCTGGCCGACGGGAGCCGGTTACCCGAGTACCTGTTCACCGTCTGCCCGAGGATCCTGTCGGGGCCTGATGATCCCGCTGCCTGGTATGACGGCCTCCACGGTACTCGACATCAGACTGTGGCTGCTGTGGCAGGGATGAAGAAGTTCCTGCGCGATGGGTCTCCGGTGGTACAGCCTCCTGCGCCCCAGCCATGGGAGCCGCCCTCCCCAGCGCCGCCTCCAAGTCCTTCGCCCGCTCCCCGCCCGAGTCCCGAGACGGTCGCGAGGAAATGGCAGATGAGCGTGGAGCGCAGCCCGCGAACAGACGGGGTGAGGGCCATCGCCGGTAGCTTCCCACGAGCGGGTATCCGTCTCGACGTCACAGACCCTTGGGGCAACTCGGTGGCCGTCATCAGCGGCTCCAAGACAGAGCACGGTCCCGGCGGCTTTGAGGTGCCGGTATGGGCCGATGCGGTTTTCACCCTCCGCTTCCTGAACGAGACATTCCAGCTCGAGGTGAGGCACGAGATCGTCATCCTCACCTTCAGCGAGGACGAGAACGGGTCCACAGATGGCCCGGACAAGGAAACTGAGACTCAGAGTCGACTGGTCACCGATTGGATGGAGCTAGATGTCGCCGAAAAGTTCTCCGGGGGCTTGAGCCGCTATGAGGGGGTTTTCAGCGTGGAGATGCAGTAGCGAAAGGCCCGGATCCCGACCGTGATGCCATACTGTCTGTGGCCGTAATTGCGACAGAGGAGGTAAGGATTCAAGATGGAAACTGGAATCGAGACGAGGAACAGCAAGCTGTTCATGATAATCGCCCTGGTACTGACGGGGACGTTGCTCCTGGGTCTGGTCGGCATTGGAGGTCTCGTGGCCTCCAGGCTGCTCTTCGCCCCGACCGAGGTCGCGATGCCCCCTCAAGGGGCCGTACCTACGGAGAAACCGGCGGCGACCGCCACACCCACGCCGTCGCCCTTGCCCACTGCGACGCCCTTGACCGTTCCCACTCCGACGCTGGTCATCTCGCCCGGCGCCGAGGGAACTTCTGTCCCGGCGTCCGAGGGCACGGACGGACACGATAGCCCAGGGCTGAACAGCCCAGGGCCAGAATCGTCGGAGATGCCGCAGACCGGGCTGGGACTGGTGGAGACGATCGGCTTGGGTTTGGCGCTGGCATCCCTCCTCGGTGGGACGCGGATGGCACGCCGTCTGGGAGCTCGGAAGGAGTGAGCCCCGGACACGGATATCTGTTGACGCTGAAGTTTCGACGCCGGATTAGAAGGAGTAACCAGTGGATCAGCATCCAGTAGGAGGCTGCGCCTCCCTGCTCGCTAGACTCGATCGTATAGTGAGCACCATACTGGCCATCGCCTTCCTCGTCACAGGATTCCAGACGGGGTATCGGCTGACGCATGGCGAGGGACTGGC
>DATKVP010000196.1:0-3029 GCA_035530015.1 Anaerolineae bacterium
TGCAGTAGAAATCGCCCTCCCCCACCAGGCGCTCCTCACCGCCTATGGTGAGCCTGGCTCTGCCGCGGTAGACCATGCCAACCTGCTCGTGACGGTGGAAATGGGTGCGTACCTCGTGCCCCGGCAGCGTCGCATTCAAAGTCATCATCATCTGCTCACCGTGCAGTCCGGTCAGGACCGTGGTTTCCAGGCCCGGCGTCTGGTGCATCTTCGGGGCCTCGTCGAGATCTAGGAAGTATGCCGTCCTATGATCATCTTGCATCACGACCACCCTCCCAAGGCAAAGCAGATGTCCAATCTAGCGTTCGCGCTCTCCCACAGTGAGACAGCTTCCATGAGCCGTTGGCTGGACACAAAGAACCAATCCCGCTCCGCCAGCGACAGGAGTCCAACCTCGTCATGACACGAACAGCGCCATCGTGTGCCCTATATATCTCCCCTGGCGCAGCGGCGAGCAGGCGCCTGGAAACCAAGTGTCGCATAGAGGCGGACGCAAGGCGTGAGGCAATAGTGGCACTACTCTAATCCGTAGACCTGTCTCGGGGCTAGATACTGGGGAAACCTATCCAGCAGGGCCAGGCGCAGCGCATAGCAGAAGTGACACTCGTCCACGTACGCCTCCTCGTGTGCGACCCCGTACCGCCTGGCAAGCTGCGCAGGCCCTCCTTCGAGGAGAGGCCCGCAGATGGGATGCGAATCGGGCTCATACTCCTGCACCAGGGTTGCCAGTGAGGTCTCCCACATATTGCCCATGCTGAGTCCCTGGCAGAGGTGAACGTGACCGTAGGCATCGAGATGAACCCTCCCGGGTTCATTCAGTCTCTCATGAGGGCACTCAGTGAGCTCCTCCCACGCCCTTCTGGGCAACCCTTCCGCCAGCTTCTCCACTGCCCTGCCTCTGAACATCGCCCCACCGCCGATGACCGGCTGCCCCTTCGCTTGACCCTTGTCCGAGCCCGTCTCCACGGTGGGCTGATCGATGCAGATGGAATCCGTGGCTATACGGAGCCTTTTCGCCGCCCTCAAGACCCGCTTGGCGGGGTTGTCCTCCTCATGGCCGTGGTGAAAGGCGTCGTCGCTCACGCTCAGATCGGCGACCTCCAGTTCAGCCAGGGGCGCCAGCCACAGCTCAGCGTCTTCCTCGGTCGTCGCCCAGTACGCATTGGTCACGATCCCCGTCTGGAAGCCCCGCTTTCGGGCCAACCTCATGCCTTCGACCATCAGAGGGTAGTACAGAAACGGTTCGCCCCCTTCGAAGTAGACGAAGTCCACTGTCTCCACCTTGCGCGCCTCATCGAGGACAGTGCGAATCTGCCCCAGTGTGAACGTACCCTCGGCATGAGGCCCACTGTACAGGAAGCAGTGGTCGCACTCGAAGTTGCAGGCGTAGGTGAGCAGAACGTGTATCCCCTTCAGCATCCCGGTCCCCATCCGGAGCTAGCAGATGAAAGCGCCACTGGTTCAGTCACCCGCGAGTCTCTCCAACCCCGTGTCCAAGCCGCTGCCCCGCTGTCACCACCGCACAGAACGCTTCTTCGGCTTCCTCAGGCGAGCACTCTACGCCAGCCATCCCACGAGGCAGACAAAGGCAAACACTATCATTGTATCACACCTGCCAGGCGGAAGCATGCCCAGCTCCCCCGGCGGAGCGCCGGCAGACAGGCTGCACCATCCATGGCGCATCCGCTGGCCGCCCTGCGTGTTGAGATACTGTGCAAGGCAGCTGACCGTCCTGGGCAAGAACAGGCCTTGATGATACATTGCCTCAATCAGCGCCGCGGGTTTCCGACGAAAGGAGAGACCACGATGCCGCGAGGATATGCCTTCCACGACGGCACTGGGGTCGGTGTCAGCAGGAGACGATTCATTCAATACGCCTTCCTGCAAGCCCCCCTCTGTGCCTGGTGGTTCGGCAGTCTGCAGAAGGCCTTCCCGCAGACAACCCCCGACCACAGCTTCCTCAACGGCGGGTGCCTGGTCGCCAATCACCACGAGTTTCTGTTCACTACTGAGCTCTTCTGGGAGCAACTCGCCTACTACGGCATCATGAAGGCCAGAGTCATCAGAGCCATGGCCACGGACGCCAATCATCTCATCCCTGGCCGCCAGCTCAGCGGCGTGAAGGTCGGAGCCAGAATAGCACAGATCGCGCCCGCTCTCAGACTGGCTGGTGTCAAGCTGATGGTCGCCCTCACCAACAACCACTGTCCCGTGCCGGGCGACGACAAGTACGCGGGATGCAGGCCACAGGTTGGCGATCCATCCAGAAGCTATTACGAGATCCTGGAACCATGGTTCGAAGGCGGTTTCCGGGAGAACTACCTGCCTTTCGTCAAAGACGTGATTACTACCGTGCACAGACTCGGCGCTCAAGACGTCATCTTCGCCTGGGAGCCCGGCGACGAACTGCACACACCCTCGAACCCTCAAAAGCTGCTCGGCTTCTACCGTGACGTGACCTCTTTCATCAAGAATCTCGATCCAGACACCCTGGCCGCCTCCGGGACGATGGGCATCAATCACATCGATCCAGGGCGCCCGGACTCCTCCATTGCGCGGGAGATCTACCAACTGAAGGGGCTCGACATCATCACTCTGCATACCTACGACTTCATCCTGGAACGGGACATGTGGACGGGTAGGTACGACAGGCCGGTGAGCCATGGCGACATGCCCATCGACTGGGATTTCCAGTTGTTGAAAGAGCTGAACCTGAACAAGCCCGTGGTCATCGAGGAGATTGGCACCACCAAGATCCTGCCGCCGCGATGGCACAACCCCTATCAGGTGGAGAGGCTCGCCTACGAGGCCAGGCTGATAGACTACACCCTCACCAACGGCGCCGTGGGTTGGGGTCCCTGGTCTCTCACCACGCAGGGAGATCGCATCGGCGACGGCCACAGGGGGCCCTGTTCGTACCCCGGCATGTCTCTGTGGGAGACGGGCGGCCAGCCCACAGACTCCCCTCGATCCCGGATTGAGGAGTGCTACAGAAACCTCCCGCGGCCCCCCTTCGACACTCTCAGGGA
>DATKVP010000197.1:0-9472 GCA_035530015.1 Anaerolineae bacterium
CACACCGCGGGCTACCCGGACCTGATCCTCACGCCCTGGGTGCTGGACCGGAAAGAGCCGCTGGAGGTGTATGGTCCGCCTGGCACTCAGGCCATGACCGAGCACATCCTGGCTGCCTACGGGGAGGACATCCGGGACCGACTGTCAGGGTTGGAACCCATCGAGGCGGGTGGGCATCTGGTCCAGGCCCACGAGATCGAGCCAGGAGTGGTCTACGAGGATGGGAAGGTCACGGTGGAGGCCGTTCCAGTGGTGCACGGCTCGCTGCCTTCCTTCGGCTTCAAGTTCCACACGCCGGACCGGACCATCGTCATCTCGGGCGATACCGCACCCACGGAGGACCTCGTCGACGCCGCGCGAGGCTGCGACGTGCTCATCCATGAGGTGTACTCTGCGACGAGGTTCGAGCTCCTACCTCCAGCGTGGCGCCGATACCACTCCGGCATGCACACCTCCACCCGCGAACTGGCGGAGATCGCCTCCCGAGCCAGGCCGGGCCTCTTGATTCTGTACCACGTGCTGTTCTGGGGCCAAACTGATCAAGAGCTGGTCTCGGAGATCAGGAGTGGATACGACGGAGAGGTCGTGTACGGTAAAGACCTCGACGTGTACTGACCCCCGTTCAGCTTGCCCTGATGCCTACGCCGGACGGTCCTCGCTTGCTGTTTCAGGTCGTTTTCTCCTGTGCGATGAGGCAAGAGTGATGGAAATGGCTTCGCCGGGTCTGTTTGCCGTCATTTAAGAAATTTCACTATTGACAAACAGCAGGAATGGTAGTAAGATGGAAGGCAGTCATGGAGACCACGATAGGGATCATCGGGCAAAGGATAAAGGAGCTCCGGCTGGAGAGACGGCTCACCTTGGAGGAAGCGGCGGAGATGACTGGTTGCAGCGCGGGGTTCCTTTCGCAGCTGGAGAGGAACCGGGCTGCTCCCTCAATCTCCATGCTCTACTCCATCGCACGGACCTTGGGCGTGTCCATCACTCATTTCTTTCCCGCCGTCGCCAACCCCACCAAGGTAGTGCGAGCCGAGGAGCGTGAGCCCTTCCGTTTCGAAGGCTCTCCCATCATCTACTCCCTCCTCTCGACCCAATTCGCCGACAGGGTCATGGAGTCGCTACTGGTGACCATCGAGCCTACCGATGGTTCCCTTCCAGCCGATGAGTATCGTGCCCACCCTGGCGAGGAGTTCGGCTACGTCCTGGATGGAAGCGTCCGCCTGTGGATCGAGGATGAGCGGTACGATCTGCTTCCAGGGGACAGCATACATTTCATGGCTACGGTCAAGCACCGCCTGGAGAACCCAGGGACGATGGCGGTGACCGCTCTCTGGGTGCTGACGCCTCCCGTCTTCTAGTCACCTCGCAGGAGGTGACCGCCCAATGATTGCAGACGAATGCCCCTGGGCCAGTCTGGACCCGGGAGCCTGGAGAATCATGCCAAGGTGAACCTGAAACTGCTGGCCACACCGCGCGCGACGGGAGGAGAGGCGGAGGGGGAAGCAGAGAGCCTGGGAAGGCGATTGAGGGCTCTCCGCACCCAGCACGGGATCACACTCGCCCAACTAGGCAGCATGGTCGGCCTGTCGGCCAGCTACCTGTCCCAAATCGAGAGGAGCAAGGCCAGGCCTTCTCTAGCTACTCTCTCCTCCGTCGCCGAGACCTTGGGAGTGGAGCTGCGGTCGTTCTTCGAACATTCCACTCCTGTGTGGAAGGTGGTGAGGAAGGGCCGAGGGGAGGGGTTCGGCCATAGGAGCGCCAAGATCACCTTCGAGCTCCTTTCGTCGGGAGGAGTCGGGGGCAAGTTTGAGCCGTACAGGGTGACCTGCTGGCCGGCGATGGAGATAGATGCGGATGCCCATCGCGGCGAGGAGTTCGTCTTCATCCTGGAAGGCCAGATAGAGATAAGCGTGGGGGAGGAGATCTTCAAGCTGAAGGAGGGCGATAGCATCCACTACCAGGGCAGTCAGCCACATGCGTGGCACAACGAATCGGAGAAGGAATGCACTCTGATTTGGGCACTGTCTCCCCCCTTTGTTCCCCCGAACAGCGGCGGAGAGGGAGGCTGAAGTAGATGGTTCTGGCGATAGGGACGGAGACGAGCGGGCAGTACCGCTTGCTGGAACTGGCCCGGGCGGCCCGGAAGCTGGTCGAGGAGGCCATGCCCGTGCACCCTGGCGAGCAGGTGGTGATCACGGCAGACACCTCCAGCGATGAGCGGGTGGTGTGGGCCACGGCACAGGCGGCCTATGCGGTTGGTGCTACGCCCACCATCATCTGGTATGAGACCCTGCCCAACCCTTGCCAGGATCCACCTCCGCCCGTGGCGCTAGCCTTGACCGCGGCGGACGTCTGGATAGAGTTCGCCGTGACCTACACCCTGTATAGCAACGCCCACAGAGAGGCCATTGCCGCCGGCTGTCGATACTTCTGCTTGTCGGGCATGGATGTGGACATGATGGTGCGGACCATCGGCCAGGTGAACTACCCTCTTCTGGAGAAGATGGCCGGTGCCCTCTATGAACTGTCCCATCAGGCCCAGAAGATACACATCACCAGCCCAGCGGGCACCGACTTGGTGGTGCAGCCGGATCCCGACGCGCCACCCACCTTCACCCAGATGGGCGCGGGAGAGGGCGGGGGCTACTCTCAAATGCTGGCTGGTCAATCCTGGTTCGAGGAGTTGGCCGATACGTTCCATGGCACGTTGGTCTTTGATGGGGCACTGTGGCCACCAGCAGAGTTGGGACTATTGACGAACCCGGTCAGCATCACCATAAACAAGGGCCGTGTCGAGAGGATCGATGGAGGATCGGAGGCGACGACCTTCCGGCGATGGCTGGAGGGTTTTGGCGACCCTCTGATGCATCTGGTGGATCATGCCTGCTTTGGCTTCAACCCCGGTGTGACCCGCTTGACAGGACGCATCCTGGAGGATGAGAGGCTTTTCGGCTGTATGCAGTTCGGCATAGGCCGGACCCGGATGGGGGCGCCCAGTCACACTGACGGTATCGTCACCAGCCCGTCTGTCTGGGCGGACGAGGTGCAGCTGGAGGATGACGGGACGTACGTGCATCCCCGGCTGGCTGAGTTGTGTAGGGAGATGGGAGTTTCCGGATATTGAGGGAAAGGGGGTGATGGTAGGGAGACGCTTTTCGGCCGCCTAGTCTAGAATTAACGAGCAAGAGGAGGAAAGATGTCTAGCAAACGCTGCTTATGGACTGCCTTGAGTCTTCTGGTTATCGTGGCTCTGGTGCTGCCCGGTTGCGCGGCTCCGCCGGCCGCTGAGGATACTCCAGCACCGCCGCCACCTGAGGCCACGGCCGCACCGCCGCCACCCGAGGCCACCACGCCACCACCGCCGCCTGAAGAGAGGGTCTTCAGGGCCACCTTCGCCTGGCCGACCTACATCGACCCTGCGGTGGGGTCTGACTTCTCCAGTACCTCATCTCTCGTCAACCTCTATGACAGCCTCGTCTTCCCCAACACTGAGGGTGGGGTCGATCCCCACGCGGCGGAGAGCTGGGATGTCTCGGATGACGGCCTGACCTGGACCTTCCATCTGCAGGAAGGGATCATGTTCCACAATGGGAGCGAACTGACCGCCAGCGACGTCGCCTTCAGCATGAACCGTTTGCTGGAGATCGGCGAGGGGCTCGCCTACGTGTTTCTCGGTACCGTGAATAGCGCCACGGCCATCGACGACTCCACCGTCGAGTTCACGCTTGCCAAACCGAGCGGACTCTTCCTCATCAGTCTGATCCGACTCTACATTGTCGATGAGGAAGAGGTGATGGCGAACGTCGTCACCCCAGGACCGTACGGAGACAAGGGCGACTATGGCAAGGAGTACCTGCTGACACACGACGCCGGATCAGGTCCCTACACGGTTAAGGAGTTCCCTCTGGAAGAGTATCTCCTGATGGAGAAGTATGACGATTGGTGGGGCGAGTTCGCCGAGAATGCGCCCGACGAGGTGAGGTTCATCGCCACCACCGAGGCAGCTACTATCCGCACCATGATGACGCGGCAGGAGCTGGAGATCACCGACCAGTGGCAGACTGTGGAGGCGCTGGAGGCTCTCGACGAGCTCGAGGGAGTCGACATCATCGCCTTCCCGGTCCTCACCGAATTCTACTACATGGTCCACACGCAGAAGCCACCCACGGACGACGTCCACTTCCGCCGAGCCATGGCCTACGCTTTCGACTATACCACCGCTGTGAGCCTGGAGTGGGCAGGAACGCAGCAGTCACAGGGGCCGGTCCCGGCCATCTGCGCCGGCTTCAACCCTGATGTGTTCGTCTTCAAGCGGGACCTGGACAAGGCTCGCGAGGAGTTGGCCCTGTCTGCCTATGCCGATCAACTGGATCAGTATCCTGTGGACGTCCACTGGTGCACCGAGGTGCCGGCGGAGGAGAAATTCGCCCTCCTCTTCCAGGCCAACATGGCCGATATAGGCATCAAGGTCAATATCGTCTCCACCCCCTGGATGTCGATGGTGGAGGAGGGCGGGGCACTGGATACCAGCCCTCACATCCAGACCACTTACGTATCGGCCGACTTTCCTGAGGCAGGTTCCCTGCTGAAGGTACGGTATCACTCCGACGCGGCCCCCACGTGGTCGCAGAATGAGTGGCTGATGGACGAGGCTTTGGACAAGAAGATCGACGATGCCCTGGTGACGGTGGACGAGGACGCCAGATACGCTCTGTACAGGGAGTTGCAGGATGAGATCGTCGAGCTCTGCCCGTCGATCTACCTGTACGACCAGGTGCAGAAGCACGCCGTCCAATCGTACGTCGATTGGCCGCCCGCCCGAGGCGAGGTCATCCCCGTGATGGGCTACACCATGTACACGGCCAATATTGGGGTCACAGGACCGTAGCTTCTTGGCAGGCGCGCCTGCATCCAGCCCATGAGGGGTCCTCCTGGACCCCTCATGGGCTCCCTTTGGTCTGTTGAGCGAGGACAAGATGAGGTTTGCCGCTTTCCTTGGTCGTCGAGCCGTCCACTCCATCTTCGTGTTGTTGGGGCTCTCCATTCTGATCTTCATCATTGCCCGTATCATGCCCGGCGATCCGGCGCGCATGGCGGTGGGGGCGAGGGCACCGCAATGGGTCGTGGACAACCTGCGCGAGCAGATGCACCTGACTGAGCCTCTGTATATGCAGTACCTGTATTGGCTCCGCGATGCCCTGAGGGGCGATTTCGGTATCTCCCTGGTGACGCGACGTCCTGTAGCCGCCGACATCAAGGAGTTTTTCCCAGCCACGCTGGAACTGGCCCTCTTCGCGGGAATCATCAATGGCGCGGGAGGCATCATGCTGGGGGCCATCTCTGCCTGGCAAAAGGACAAGTGGGTGGACAACGTGGTCCGGGTCATCTCCTACCTGGGTGTGGTGACCCCATCTTTCGTGTTCGCCATCCTCTTTCTGCTGCTTTTCGGCATGACCTTGAACTGGGCGCCAACCATGGGCAGGCTCAGCCAGGAGATAGCCAGACCGGCTACTGTCACCGGCCTGCTGACCATCGATTGCCTGCTGGCCCGCAACCCCGCCGCGTTCTTCGACTCTATCTGGCACCTCATCCTGCCCGCGGTGGCACTGGCCCTGGGAGGCATGTCGCAGGAGGCGCGCATTACCCGTTCCACAATGGCTGATAATCTGAGCAAGGACTACATCGCTTCGGCACGCTCGCTTGGCATCCCCGGCAGCGTGATCATGAGGAGCTTTCTTCTCAAGCCGTCGCTGATCCCTACTGTCTCCATCCTGGGGCTCGACTTCGCAGCCACTCTGGGCAATGCCTTCCTGGTGGAATTGATCTTCGTCTGGCCCGGGATGTCTCGGTACGGCATCAATGCCATGCTGCGCAAGGACCTGAACGCCATATCCGCCGTCATCCTCATCCTGGGAGTGGTGTTCATTCTCACCAACATTGCCGTCGATGTCATCGTAGCCAGGCTGGATCCCCGGATCCAACTGGGAGCTGGAAGGAGCGAATAGCAGGATGGTATCCGCCAAAGCCCTGGTTTCGGCTCAGAGGAGGGAAGACCTCCAGCGTAGCTGGTACAAATTCTCCCGGAACCGCCTGTCCATCGTCGGACTATCCACGGTTCTACTGGTGACCTTCCTGGCTGTCTTTGCTCCCCTGGTGGCCCCATATCCCGAGCATGCGAGCGCTTTCGTCGACTTCGCCAACGCCAGTCGCTCCCCCTGTCCGACATACCCCTTCGGTACCGATGTCGTGGGCAGAGATATCATGAGCCGGATCTTCTTTGGCTTCCGCTTCTCATTGGTGATGGGCGTGGTCGTGCTCAGCCTGGTTGTGCCTCCAGGTGTGATCCTGGGACTGGTGGCCGGCTACTACCAGGGAACCTGGCTGGATACGGTGATCATGCGCACCACGGACATCTTCCTGGCTGTGCCGCCGTTGGTCCTGGCCCTGGCCATCTGTTCGGTGCTGACCCCTAACCTGTTCAACGCCATGATCGCTGTCTCTCTCATGTGGTGGCCGTGGTACTGCCGTCTGGTCTACGGGTTGGCGTCCACGCTGCGGAGCGAGTTCTTCGTGGTCTCGGCGGAGCTTTTGGGCGCCAGCAAGTTCCATATCCTCTTCCGGGAGATCCTCGCTAATTGCGTCTCGCCCATCTTCACCAAGATCAGCCTGGACATGGGTTGGGTCATCCTCATCGGCGCCTCGCTCAGTTTCGTCGGGCTCGGCGCACAACCACCCACGCCTGACCTGGGAACGATGGTGGCCGACGGGTCCAAGTACCTTCCGGACCAGTGGTGGATCGCGGTCTTTCCAGCCCTGGCCATCGTGCTGGTCGTTCTAGGCTTCAACCTGCTAGGCGATGGTCTGCGTGATATGCTCGGCGCTGAGGAGGTATAGCATGGAGAATGACCTCCTGCTGAACATCAAGGACCTTCGCGTCAACTTCGACGTTTTTGGCGGCACTCTGAAGGTCCTCGATGGCGTCAATTTCACGGTGAGCAGCGGAGAGAAGGTTGGGCTGGTAGGGGAAACAGGTTGCGGCAAAACGACAACGATGAAGGCTGTTCTGCGCGTCTTGCCTATGCCGCCGGCACGGATCACGGGCGGTGAGATCCTCTTCAAGGGGCGCGACATCCTACAGATGACGTCGAGGGAGCTGGGGCAGGTGCGGGGTGAGGGGATGGCCATGGTCTTCCAGGATCCGACGGCGGCTCTCAACCCGGTGTTCACCATTGGGGAGCAAATGGACGCGGCGGTCAAGTACTCCGCGGCGGGGGACAAGAGGTTGTCTGGCAAGGAGATCCGCAAGCGGGCGGTGGAGGCCCTGAAGGAGGTGGCCCTGCCCGACCCGGAACGCCTGTTGAAGAACTACCCCTTCCAGCTGAGCGGCGGCATGCGGCAACGCGTCTGTATCGCCATGGCGGTGGCCGGCGACAGGGAACTGATTATCGCGGACGAGCCAGGGACCTCGTTGGACGTCAGTATCCAGGACCAGATACTGCGGTTGCTCAGAGGACTGACCGATAAGCTAAACACGTCCATCGTCCTCATCACCCACACTCTGGGGGTGGTGCGCGAGTTGGCCGATCGGGTCTATGTGATGTATGCGGGGAATATGGTGGAGGTGGCCCCTACGAAGGAGTTGTTCTCGCGAGCGCTTCACCCCTATACCGTGGGGCTGATGGCCGCGGTCCCCAAGCTGACCGGCGGAGGAATCGCCAACGGGATCCCGGGTCGGATCCCTGATTACCTCAACCCGCCGGTCGGCTGCCGTTTCCATCCCCGCTGCGATCAAGCCATGGAGGTTTGCAGACTGGAGAAACCCCGCTTCTATCGAGTGAGCGAGGATCACGACGTTGCCTGCTTTCTCCACGCGGGGGAAGAAACGGGAAGGTAGAGAGCATGACCATTGACCTATTGACCGTCACTGACCTGAAGAAGCACTTCATCATTGGGCAAAAGGGCATCCTGGACCGAGAGCCGATCAGGGTCAAGGCGGTGGATGGCATTTCCTTTGCTGTGCGAGAGGGGGAGACTTTCGGTCTTGTAGGCGAGTCGGGCTCCGGTAAGAGCACCGTGGCCTATACCGTCGTGGGGATGTATCAGCCCACCGAGGGCGACATCGCCTTCCGGGGACAGAGTATGTATGGGAGAGGCAGAAAGCGGAGGTCAGATCTGAGGAAGGAGATTCAGATCGTCTTCCAGGACCCGGGTTCTTCGTTGAATCCCAGGAGGACCATCAAAGACATCGTAGGTTTCCCGCTGCGTCTATACGGATCGAATGAGGATCTCCAGACCAGGATCCTGGAGCTCCTGCAGATGGTCGAACTCCCTGCGGACTACATGCACAAATACCCTCAGATGTTGGGAGGTGGCGAGAAGCAGATGGTGGCTATCGCCAGGGCACTGGCCACCAACCCCTCTTTCATGATCCTGGATGAGCCGACGTCGGCACTGGACGTGTCCATCCAGGCCAAGATCATCAACCTCCTGCTTCGGCTTCAGAGAGAGTTCCGCCTGTCATATCTGTTCATCACGCACGACCTGAGTCTGATGAGAAACGTCGCTTCTCGGGTGGCCATCATGTACTTGGGGAGGATCTGCGAGATCGCTGACGCGGCCGAGTTCTTCCGCAACCCGTATCATCCCTACACGCAGATGCTCCTTTCTTCCATCCCCGTGGTCTCGGATGAGGAGGAGCAACTGAAGCCCAAGAAGATCACCTCGCGCGGCGAGATCCCCAGCCCGGTCAATGTCCCCAGTGGATGCAGTTTCCACCCCCGTTGTCCCCGGAGCAAGGATATCTGCTCCAGGGAGGATCCTGCGCTGGTCGAGGTGGAGCCAGGACACACGGTTAGTTGCCATCAATCCAGCCAAGGATGACGTAGCCCATGCCTGAGACGTGGGCTTGTTGGGGGTCTGAAGGCGGGCAGCCATGAAGCAAAGGATTCTGTACATCGATCCGGTGGGCAAAGGAGTGGTGGAGGAGGGGCACCAGTTCTTGACTTCCCGCAAACGGGAGGACACTGAGCTGAAGATGGTGATGCTCCCCAGGGGCCCGGAGCATCTAGAGTACCGGTACTACGAGGCTCTGGTGCTGGTGGATATTCTACACCTGGTCCAGGTGGCAGAGAGGGATGGCTTCGACGCCGCTATCATCGGTTGTTTCTACGACGTGGGGTTGCAGGCGGCCCGAGAGGTAACGGAGCGAATGCCGGTTGTAGCCCCTTGCGAAGCATCTACGCACATCGCCGCCACTCTGGGGGACAAGTTCTCGATCATCGTGGGTCGCAGGAAGTGGATCCCGGAGATGACGGAGAACGTGATCAGCTACGGCATGAAGGACAGGCTGGCCTCCTTCAAGTCGGTGGATCTGGGGGTGCTGGAGTTTCACCAGGACGAGGAGGAGACGGCCCGGCGATTCCGGCAGGCCGCCCACGAGGCCGTAGAACGTGACGGAGCCGAGGTGATCATC
>DATKVP010000198.1:0-3428 GCA_035530015.1 Anaerolineae bacterium
GTTGTCGAGCCCGGATATGGAATTGAGCAACCCCTGGACAAAGCCAGCCAGGAAGTGGCAGCGTGCCACTGGGGAGGGAAGGTTCCTGCAGAATGGGCACGCCAGCACGTCGAGCCTATTGCCCTGTGCGTTTGCTATGGCGAAGGGGCTTACCGCGGACACGACTACGAGTTCCAGCCCCTGCGGTATGGACGCGGGGACTCTCACGCTCGCATAGCGGCGTTGGAACACCGTCTCCGCTGCCCTTCGGCCCAAATGGGTGAGAACGGAGTCCCGGTTGTCGGCCGTCAGACTGTGTTCGAGATCCAGGATCGGGCCGACGATGTTGGGGTAGGCGTCAACGACGTCCTCCAGGGCCTGGTCCATAGATGGTCCCTCGGCGATGGCTGCACTAGGCTGCGGCGCCCGCTTTCTCATCACCTCTGTCAGCTTTCTCGCGGCCACGTTGGCGGTGAGATTGAGGAGAGGTACGTTGATGCTGCGTGCACAAAGTACACACAAGCAGCCCTCGCTCAGAGGCTTGATGACCAAGCGCTCCCCGGAGTAAAGAAGGTCGAGTTCCTGGATCTTGCGCCGGCGGGTGGTGAATAGTCCTGCAGTGGTCTGGTTGATGGTGCGCCCTACCGTTGCCAGGGCGCTTTCGTCGAAGATGTTGGACAGAGTGGAGGCCACGAATCTTCCTTCACCATCACAGACAAAGCAGCCGGTCACCCCCGCCACAGCGCTGATGTCATGGAGTATGTTTTCCATAATGCCTCCTTCACAGGATCACTCAGGCCAGCGCTCCCAGCCCCTCCTGCGTTTGGGTAGATGGGAGAACCGACCGGGCCTTGGGAGCCAGGAGCAGGCCGATGAAGAAACTCCGCCATACCACAATCATAATTCCGTACTAGCTGTCGGTTCCCACTCGCCAGGTGCAGGTGCACATGGCGAGTGTGTTTGCTAACGGGGCGGTGGCTCCGCCAGCAGACCGGGACCGCTACATCTTCGGTTCGTGCGTCGCATCCTGGCGCCTCGCCAACGGGTGTGATGCCCAACGCGACGACCGACGCACCTGACACTACTGGCTGCACGGTATCTGGAGAAAGCCTGTGCGTTTCATCTTTCCTCGCTATGACTCCTTACATTGCTCCTTGCAGAAACGGCCAGCGGCGAAACTTGCTGATGCGGAGCAGCGTGGCAGGTTGCGTCCGCGGTCAACAATTGCAGGCATCAGCGCTCGCACCCCAGTAGGCTGGCATTGCGCTCAGGGGCGGCGCGCCACGGGTTCGGTTGTTCAGCTCAGGCTCAGAGTTGCGCTATGGGGGAGATTCGGGGAAGTCGTCCGCGCTCTTCTGGCGACGACGCAAAGTGCCGCGCCAGGCGCGTTGTCAGAGGCCGACGGATTGCACGTAGCTCGCTATCCTCGTCGGATCAGCAGGAGTCGGAGCGTCGGCAGCGGAGTGCAAGTACCGCTCTGCTTGCATTAAGGTCTCGATGGACCTACCCCTTGCCCCACCAGTTGGAGGCTTATTCTTCTCTATCTTCTGCCATCATGCGCCAGATGCCGAGATCACCCACGGTGTCTTCGGTCTCGACTGGCTCGTACCACCTTTTCTTGGTTCCTATCCTGGAGCGTGCCTTCCAGCCCATGCTCTTGGGCTCTGCCTCGATCGCGGACAACAGCACCTCGATCCTGCCGCCTATAGCGCCCGCCTCATCCTGCGAGAGGGCATCCACTCCGGGGAGGAGATCCTTCATTCCCTTGAGGTTGGAAGTGAGGGTGTACCAGAAGCCCCAATCCTTGGAGAGCAGCGATGCAATGTGTGCACTATTGATAGTGTCTTGTCTGTCATCCGCGGTCAACTCATGGGCAAAGAGTAGGACCAGGCTGTCCTTGAAGTCCTTCTCGCTGAAGCCTACGATCTGCAGCTTCTCCAAGAGCAGGTCGGTAGGACTCAACGTCAAGGGATTCAACTCCAGCCGGTCGCGGAAATCGAGACGATGATTGGCCACCAATAGCTTGTCGAAGAACACATCGACGAAGAACCATCCATGTTCGTGAAAGTAGATCTGCCTCTCGGAGGCTGCTGAGGAAAGGGTGGCCCTCCTCTTTCTATAGCCAAGGCTCCCGAAGAAGGCCTGCATGGGCTTTCGGCACTTCTTGTATGTCATGAAGTCCAGGTCTGTGAACTCCTGCTCACCTTCCCCGAGCCTCGCCAGTCTCTGCCCCAGCTCTTCGCATTCGAGAGTGCGCAGCCTTATTCCGGCGCCCCCCATGACTCGCAGTGTGAGTCCTTGTTGTTGGGCCTGCGCTACGATCTTGCGTGCCTCATCGAGGAAGACGTGGGAGGGCACCACTCCTTCCCACTCCTCCGGCATCTGCATCTCCCTGGCGTTTTCCTCCATGCGTTGCAGCCACACCATCTCTCAGTCACCCCCTCCCTTGGTACGGCCCCGTGACTCACATGAGATAGAGCAGTCCCAGGCCCAAGATGGAAACGAGAACGAACTCCACGATCACGGGTCGGGCGAGTCTCCCGGCTAGGTGTTGCTTGGCCAGGCCAGCCAGCACATAGAAGACAAGGAGGAACATGATTCCCGCCGCCACGGCACTGAAACTCAGGTGGTTCAAGGACCAGGCTACTTCTCCTAGCACGAGTCCCACGATCGCGGAGTAGAGCCAGGTCCGCCGCATGGATGTCTCAGGCGTGCGCGGACGCAACAATTCAGCGGCCATGAGCACAGCGAGTATGGAGACTGCCGTCGCCGATAGCAGGCTACGGACGCGCGCTCCGTATGTCAGAGCGCAGAAGACAAACACGCCTGCATAGACAGCCAGGTCCAGTCCCCAGCGTGTCAAGGCAAGATGCCGTCCCTGCTGGTCGATGGCGTAGTACTGCGCAGCGACGATCAACGCCAGAAGAAGTCCAGTCAGCGCCAGACTGCCGAGCCAGAACACGATGTCAGGCGAGATAGGTAGAACGACCAGGGAGAGCAGCACCAGTGCGCAAGGCAGGCCCCAGAAGGACAGCGTGTACGCCCAACCGGTACGGCTTGCCGCTGGGTGGGAGCGTACGATGGAGTCCACGCCTGCGCCCGTCATGATCACCAGCAACGCACCGACGAGCCATCGGCCAGACAGGTAAATTGTTGTGGGAACCCCAAGAGCTACGAAAGAGATGGTCTGGGTCGGAAGTTCAACGATGTGTGAGACAATGAGTCCGAAGAGAATAAGACTGATCAGAATGCTCAATCTGTCAAAACGAGGTATCAATGGCATACCCTGCAAGGGAAAAGGGGGGTGCAGGCACGAATCGTTCCTACAGCCCGTTGGAGCCTGTCCGATTGTACAGTTCCCCTTTGTCTTTGTCAAATCCATGTGGTACAATCCGCTTCAGCTAGCACCTGTGGGGTATCGCGTGGTTGTCTTGTATGCACTGCTGGGC
>DATKVP010000199.1:0-4002 GCA_035530015.1 Anaerolineae bacterium
GACCCTGCTGCAATCCTTGGCCAGCCAGGCAGCCGTCGCCATCGAGAACGCTCGCCTTTATGAAGACGTCAGGAGTCGGCTGGCCCAGGTCACAGCCCTGCAGGAGACCACCAAGGCTGTGGCTAGCACCCTCGAACTGGACAGACTCCTCAATCTCATCACCGAGGAAGCCACGGCCTTGCTGCAAGCCGATGGGGGCCTGCTCAACCTGGTGAATTGGGAGGCGAAAGAGGATGAGGTCGTGGCCAGCACCGGCGCCGTTGCCTTTTCACTCGGATACCGTGGCCCGCTGGAGGGCAGCCTCTCCGGCTGGGTCAGCCTGCATGGCCAGCCGGTTGTATCCGGCCAGCTGCAAGAAGACCCCAAAGTTGACCAGCAGGCGCTGTCATGGACCCACGAAAGGACCAAGCGCCAGCTCCGAAGCGCAGCGGCAGCTCCGTTGAGCATCAAGAATCGGGTCGTGGGCACACTGGTGGTGGTGGACAAACGAGGGGGAGATGCAGAGTTCGACCAGACCGATCTTGATCTGCTGGTAGCCTTGGCCAACCAGGCGGCAGTGGCCATAGAGAACGCCAACCTCTTCGATGCCGTGCAGCGACGTGCGGAGCAGTTCCGCGTCCTGAGCGAGGTAGGTGCCCGCATCACCTCCCTGCTAGAGGTAGACGAGCTACTACGTGAGACCGCTCGCCTTGTGAACCAGGTCCTGGGATACTACCTCGTCGGAATTGGCCTGATCGAGGGCGATGAGCTGGTCGTCAAGGCGGGGGCCGGTCCTCGCTGGAGCGATCCGGAGTTTCAACCTCCCCGATTCCCAGTGGGTGAAGGGATCTCAGGCTGGGTGGCACAAACCGGCGAGCCGCTCCTGGCCCCAGATGTCAGCCGGGAGCCTCGGTTTCTTCGGCTGGCTGACTCCACCGAGACTCGATCCGAACTAGCCGTGCCGCTGAAGGCAAAATCGCAGGTCATCGGCGTCCTCGACGTCCAGAGCGAGAAGCTGAACGCCTTCGACGAGAGCGATCTCGTGGTGCTTCAGTCCTTGGCCAACCTGACAGCCATCGCCCTTGAGGAGGCGCGCCTCTTCAACGCCGAGCAGCGAAGGGCGGAGCAGTTCCGAGTGATTAGCGAGGTAGGAGCCAGCCTCACGTCGATCCTTACGGTCGACGAACTATTGCAGGAGATCGTTCGAGTGGTCAAGACCTCCCTGGGATACTACCACACGGCCATCGGTCTGGTTGACAGCGACGAACTGGTTATGAAGGCTGGTGTCGGCGCCCACTGGGAAGATCCTGAGTTTGAACCCTCCCGTCTCCAGGTCGGCGGAGAAGGAATCACCGCCTGGGTCGCCTCCACTGGTGAACCGCTCCTGGTCCCCGATGTCACCAAGGACTCCCGGTATCTCCCGCTTCCAGGCTCTGAAGAGATCAGGGCCGAAGTGGCCGTCCCGCTGAAGACCGCGTCCGGTGTCATCGGCGTCCTAGACGTTCAGAGCGACCAGACCAACGGCCTCGATCAAAGCGATCTGGCGGTGCTAAAGTCCGTCGCCCATCAAGCAGCCATTGCCATCGAGAACGCACGCCTTTATGAGCAGGCTCAGCAGGCCGCCGCGCTGGAGGAGCGCAGCCGCCTGGCTCGAGATCTGCACGACGCCGTCACGCAGACTCTCTTCTCAGCGAGCCTTATTGGGGAAGTCGTGCCCACTGTGTGGGAGAGCGATGAGACAGAAGGCCGAAAGCTACTCCAGGAGCTCAGGCACCTCACCAGAGGCGCGCTGGCTGAGATGCGGACACTGCTGCTCGAGCTGCGCCCAGCCGCCCTCGTCGAGTCCAGCCTGGACGAACTCCTGCGCCAGCTGTGCGAGGCCGCCAGCGGCCGCTCTGGACTCGCTATCAAGGTTGTCATCGAGGGGGACGAGCGCGAACTGCCGCCGGACGTCCACGTGGCCCTGTACCGCATCGCCCAGGAGGCCTTGAACAACGTCGTCAAGCATGCCCGCGCCACCGATGCCCAGGTCAGGCTGCGGTGCAGCGCTGCCGCAGAGGGAGTGGATGCCGAGCGCGGGATCGTGGTGGAGTTGGCGGTGACGGACATTGGCTGCGGCTTCGATCCGGATCAGGTGTCGCCCGACCGCCTGGGGCTCGGCATCATTCGCGAGCGGGCCGAGGCCATCGGCGCCACGTTGCGGATCGAGAGCGAGCCGGGCATGGGAACTGAGGTCTCCGTGCTCTGGCATGCGGAACCATGACCATGGACCAAGGAGAAACATCAATCAACGCTGCAGAGCCCGAGGTCCGGCGGCTGCCCCGATGCGAAGAGTACAACCTTCGCGGAACAAGCACGTTCCTTGGGCAGAACCGTTCGCTCCTTGCTTCAGACCGTCGTTCGCCAACACCCGATCAATCACCGTGAGTGGCTACCCGACCGACAAAGAATGACTGACGAAGCGCGCCCCACTGTCCCGGGGCGGCCAGCGTCGTCGGTCGTTCGTCCTTCGTCATCGTGTGTTAGGAGAGGAGAACTGGATGAGTGCAACAAGTCCCATAAGAGTCATGATCGTTGACGACCACGACATGGTCCGTAGAGGTCTCAGAGCCTTCTTGATGGCGCAGCAAGACCTCGAATTGGTGGGGGAAGCCAGCAACGGGAAGGAAGCCTTGGTGGTCTGCGATCAAACCCAACCGCACGTGATACTCATGGATCTCGTCATGCCGCAGATGAGCGGGGCAGAAGCCGCTCGGGAGATCCGGGCGCGTTGTCCACAAGTGCAGATCATTGCTCTGACGAGCTTCGAGGACAAGGAGTTGGTGCAAGACGCTCTTCGGGCCGGAGCCATCAGCTACCTGCTGAAAAACGTCTCGGCCGACGAATTGGCCGATGCCATTCGTGCAGCCCGCGCCGGCAGGTCAACTCTGGCGCCAGAGGCGGCCCAGGCTCTGATCGAAACCGCCGCCCAGCCCCGAGGTCTCGGCGACGACCTCACTCCGCGCGAGCGCGAGGTGCTCACCCTCTTGGTGGAGGGTCTCACCAATCCCCAGATCGCTGAGCGCCTGGTTGTCAGCCGCTCCACAGCAAAGGCCCACGTCAGTAACATACTGTCCAAGCTGGGCGCCTCCAATCGTGCCGAGGCGATCGCGATGGCCCTCCAGCACAGACTCCTCGACTGAGAGCAGCCACCGTCGCTCGCCTCCTCAACCCCATCCCCCAGAGCGCCCATGCCTCTGCGGGCCTCTTACTGAGTTCTGCCGGTACGGCGTCGGCGTGGCTCTGAACTTCCCCACGTCGACGCAGGGATCAGTCCCTAACCAGCAGCGCGCACACCGTGGACTCTCAGGCAGACCGATCGTCCCTCCATGAACCCGGCGCTCCCTGAACGATGCTCGTGCAGAACCCCCTCCATCGCCCTATCGCGTCTGACCAAGACCGGCACCATTGCTCTGTCCCCAATGGTGCGGAAGACTAGCCACTTGGCCAATCCACAAATCCTCCACTTGGCTGATGTTTCCCAGTAGGTCCTGCCGTATACTGGAGCTACAGACATACCTCGACAATCCAGACAGAGGTGACCTGAATGCGCATCATGCTGGCAGATGACCGCCGCAAAGTGCGGTTTGCGCTCCGAGCCCTGCTGGAACGCCAGAGTGGCTTCGAAGTCGTTGCTGAGGGCGTCGACGCGCAGGATCTGATGGCGCATGCTGAGAACAGCTGCCCCGATGTCGTGTTGCTCGACTGGGAGTTGCCCGGAATGGCGCCGCGTGATCTTCTAACTGCCCTGCGAAGGTACTGCCCTAACGTAAAGATCATCGCCCTCAGTGGGCGCGTGTCCGCGCGGCGAGAGGCGATGGACACGGGTGTCGACGCCTTTGTCAGCAAGGGAGACCCACCAGAGAAGTTGCTTTCAGCCATTATCAGTTGTGAGGAGAGAAGCACAACCTCCTGAGACAACTGCAAGGACAGTCCCACCAAGGAGGGAGAAGTGGAACTAGCGTGGCAGTGGAGAGAATACGG
>DATKVP010000200.1:0-6587 GCA_035530015.1 Anaerolineae bacterium
GTAGACATCTACGTCGACAAGGAGATATGGGACAACAAGTACCCCGACGACCGTGGTGGGGAGATCAGCATCCACATACCAGCAGGGCAGCAGCACATGGATAGCGAGACCCTGCTCATCTACTGCCGCTCCAGACATGGCAGCGACGACTTCGACCGCATGGCCCGGCAGCAGAAGGCGCTGGTAGCCATAGGGAAGAAGTTCCTGAGTTTGCAGATGCTTCCCCGGTTGCCGGAGTTGCTCCAGACCATGAGCCACACCTTCTACACTGATCTCTCGCCTGGCGCCATCATCCGTCTTGCCAATATGGCCAGCCACGTGAGCCCTGACAATATCGAGCCTGTGGTCATAGACCGCTCATCCCTTGATCCTTCACAGCGGCAGCCGGGGGACGAACCCAGCCTTCTGTACCCAGATTGGGACAAGATTCACGCCCTCGTCGATGAGGCGTTCTACGAGTAGCCAGAGCGGACTACCGGCCCTTCCTCGAACTGCGGCTAGGTGCCGGTCGAGGAGGAGAAGGGCAAACCATGACCACAGCGTACGTGTACGACCCGGCCTTCCTGGAGCACAATCGACCCGGGCACGTGGAGTGCCGGGAGCGGTTGGAGACGGCCATGCACGTGCTCAGCCAGCAGGGACTGCTGGGGAGGATGGTAGCGATCCAACCGACGCCAGTGCCCACGGAGCATCTACTGGCGGTGCATCACGAGCACTACGTGAAGCACGTCGAAGAGGTCGCCGCGAGAGGAGGCGGCAACCTCGATCCTGACACATATCTCAACCACCGTTCCTACGAGGTCGCCTTGCTTGCCGCAGGGGGCATGCTCAACCTGGTGGATGCCATCCTTGAGGGGCAAGCAGACAACGGCTTTGCCTTGGTGCGCCCGCCCGGCCATCACGCCCTGCCCGACCGTGGTATGGGGTTCTGCCTCTTCAACAACGTCGCCGTGGCCGCAAAGTACGCGCTTGAGCACAAGGGGCTCTCCCGAATCCTCATCGCGGATTTCGACTTGCATCACGGCAACGGCACGCAAGACGCGTTCTACTCCACCGACCAGGTCCTGTACTTCTCCACTCATCAGTACCCTTACTACCCGGGTACCGGTCATTGGTCCGAAATCGGTGACGGCCCAGGCGAAGGCTTCACCGTTAACTTGCCCCTGCCCGCAGGGGTGGGAGACGAAGGCTACGAGCAGATCTTTGACGAGATGCTGTATCCCCTGGCGGAGCGGTACAACCCCGAGCTCATTCTAGCCTCTGCCGGGTACGACGCTCACTGGGCAGATCCACTTGGGATGATGCAGCTCTCCTCAACCGGTTATGGATACTTGGCAGGTGTGCTCAGGCAGATGGCGGAGGAGCTGTGCGGCGGTCGGCTGGCCTTCACTCTGGAGGGCGGATACGATCTGCAAGCCCTGGCTCACTCCATCGCCGCCACGCTGCAAGCTCTCCTGGGTGAAGAGGTTGACGACCCGCTGGGTCCGTCGCCGCATCCAGGTGTACCCATCGATGACCTACTCATCCACGTCAAGGGAGTGCATCGCCTGGTGTAGCCACGCACTTTCTGTAGCCAGATCTCCATCGATTCCGCACGGTCCGGCTAAAGAGCAGACCTGCGACCGCCATGCAGTTTTCTGCTCGTGCCTGTCTGACTCCACAAAGTCTCTAGAGTAACGTTGACAATCTCGGCGAAAGAGTGCATAATGCTATTGAGTGAAACCCCGGCTGCTGAACGTTGGCGGAGGAAGAACCATGGCTGAGATAGCGCTGAGTAAGTACTGTGACCAAGCAAAGGAGCTCATCAGGACTGACTCATACAATCAGGCCATCGCCATCTGCCGGCACATCTTGAAGCACTACCCCCAATACGTGAGCGCCTACCGCCTCCTTGGCGAGGCATGCCTCGAAAAGGGCGACTATGTAGAGGCCGCAAACTTCTTCAAGAGGGTTCTCGGCGCCGATATGGAGGACATGGTCGTCTACGTCGGCCTGGGCATCATCTTCGACGAGCAGGGCGCTCTGGACGAGGCGATCTGGCAACTGGAGCGGGCTTTCGAACTGAGCCCCGGGAATGCCGAGATCAGGAAAGAGTTGCAGAGACTCTACGGCGAACGCGACGGATCTGCCCCACCCAAGTTGAGACTCACCCCAACGGCTCTGGGCCGGCTCTACCTCCGGGAAGAGCTATACCAACGGGCCATCGACGAGTTCAGGGATGTGCTGGATGAAGACCCCGATCGCGTCGACACTCAGGTCGCACTCGCGCAGGCGCTATGGTGGACCGGGCAGAAACAAGAAGCGGCTGCGGTTTGCGAGGCCATACTCGAGCAGTACCCCAACTGCCTGAAGGCAAACCTCATCCTTGGCGAGATCCTCCTCAGCGGCAACCGCGAAGAAGAAGGCCAGGCGTTGCTCGAGACCGCCCAGACTCTGGACCCGGAGAACTCCGTAGCCGAGTCACTGTTCCGCGACAAGTCACCGCTCCCCGTGAAAGCCGTCTCGGTACCCCGACTGGACGACAGGCATCTTGAGCAGGAAGTCCAGGAAGTGAAAGCGGAGGCACCCCCCCCTCCCAGAGGCTCAGGACCAGGACCCGACTCACCGTCGTACCGTTCACCAGAAGCATCAGAGGAAGCGACTCCCGATTGGCTGCGGAGATTACAGGAGGAGGAAAGGGAATCCGAGGAGGAGCACCTGACGTCGCCTCCCGATGCACAGGAGATGCCCGATTGGCTTCAGCAGCTGGCAGAGGAGAGAGCTAACGGAGCGGTCGAGGACACGGAACCAGGTGATCGCAGTCCGGACACTGAGGAGGAACCAGCAGCATGGCTGAGCGGTCCACACGAAGCCGCCAAGGAGACAAGCTCCCCAGAAGGTCCGGCGAGCGCACTTCCCGTCGAACCGGCTTCGTTTGAGCCGACCGCATCGCGAGGTGAAGAGGAGGAGCGAGGCGTTCCTCCCACAGAGGAACGTGCAGATTGGCTGAGCCAGCTGGAGGCGGAAGGCGCCGCAGAAGAAGAGCGCGCGTCTCTTCCGCAAGCTAGCGAAGATGAGGCTCCAGACTGGCTTGGCAGTCTCCGTGCAGGACTCACGGAGGACAGCGGCGCGCCTGAAGCTGAGGGGGAGATGCCCTCTTGGCTGCAGGATCTGAGACGCGAGACCGCCGAAGAGGAGGCCAGGACTGACGAGGGAGTTGTGCGGGACTGGGGAACTCGTCCTGTGCATGAGGAACCAGAAGAGAGTCTCGAAGCGAAGGTAGGCGCCATGGAGGATGAGCCGGTGCCCGTGGGCGATGATGTGGAGGAGCGTCCCCGAGTAACAGAAGAGCCGGAGATCACCCAGGAGACCATGGAGCGCCTTCGGGAGACCATGCCCGATGAATCTGACTCTATCGAAGACATCATGGACTGGATGGAGAGGTCGAAGGCCTTGCTGGCAGACGAAGGCGTCCCAGAGACGGACATAGAGCACAGGCTCGAACGTCTGGCACAGACTCCAGAAGAGGACGAGATCCCGACCTGGCTGCGGGACTTGAAGCCCGAAGCCCAAGCGAGCGAAGAGCCCATCCTGGGCGACGAGATGGAGGCGCCTCCGCAAGAAGGGGCAGTGCCCACCCCCGAAGAAGATATTCCAACCTGGCTGCGGGATTTGAGGCCCAGCACCGCAGAAGTGAGCGCGCCCGCCGCCGAGGAAGGGAGGGAAGCAGTCGCTAGCGACGAAATCACGAGCATCAAGGAAGAAGCGACCGTTCCGCAAGAGGAGTCTGCAGCTACCGTGGAGGAGACTCCCGTCGGACCTCCTGCAGAAGAGGAAATACCCTCCTGGCTTCTCGAGGCACGGGAAGATGCCTCCCAGGAAGAGCCTCCCGTACCCTTCCCGGAGCCCGAGGAGCCTGTCGAGGAGCCTCCCTCTCGCGCGATTGAGGAGGATGTACCGACCTGGCTGCGCCAAATACGAGAGGAAGCGGCCGAAGAAGTAGCGCCAATCCCCTCAGAGGAGCCGAAGGCTCTGCCGGGCGAGCCTGCCCTGCCGCGGGCAGCGGAGGAAGAGGTCCCTTCCTGGCTTCGTGAGTTGCGCGCGGAGACCGCTGCCGAGCAGACTGCCCAGGCCGAGGAACCGGAAGCCAGCGCCGAGGACTTGGGGACGCCTGCACCCCCTGCACTCGAAGAAGAGGAAATGCCATCATGGCTCCGCCAGCTCCGCGCCGAGGCGGCCCAGCAGGAACCTGCTGTCCTGGCCGAGGCACCCGAGCCCACTATCGAGGAAGCGCCACCAGCCCCTTCCGAAGAAGAGGAAATGCCATCGTGGCTCCGCCAGCTGCGGGCCGAGGCAACCACAACAGCACCAATTCTCCCCACTGAGGAACCTGAGATTCCTCCGGAAGAGCCTCCGCCCCATGTGGTGGAAGCCGAGCTGCCGTCTTGGCTCCAGGAGTTGAAAGCCGAAGTAGCCGGGGAAGTCCCGGCAACTGCCGCCGAAGCGATCGAACCACACGTGGAGGAAGAAGCTCCGGCGCCGGTAGAGCCAGATGAGATGCCCTCCTGGCTTCGGGAACTGCGCGCAGAGGCGGAGCTGCCAGAAGACATCACGCCCAAGCAACCTGAGGCCCCCGCGGAGGAGCTACCAGTGAGACCGCCGGAGGAAGAGGCAGTTCCGTCATGGCTGCGCGAACTGAGGGCGCAAGCAGAGGAGGGACAAACAGACATCCTCATGGGAACGGCGGAGGCGGCCGCTGAGAAAGTGCCCCTGCCGCCCCTTGAGGCCGAGGAACTACCGTCCTGGCTCCGAGAACTTCGCGCGGAGGCAACCGCGCCAGGACCTTCGCCCCCGCTCGGGGAAGACGAGGCGACAATCGGGGAAAAGGCCGTCGAGGAACCCATGGCGTGGCCTGAGGAGGAAGCGGAACCCCTGCCCGGGGCATACGAGCCTACGGCGGTAGTCCGTGATGAAGGGCCAGTGCCTCCAGAGGTCGCCAAAGAGGACGAAGAACCCGGCGCCGCACCGCGCCGCGACGAGCCTCCTGCGCCCGGTTCGGCTCCAGAGGATTATCACGACTACCTGGGGGCCAACCCCCGGGACCACAGCGTCCGTCTGGCACTCGCCCGCACCTACTCGGAGGCGGGGGACCTGGACCAGGCTGCAGAGCAGTATGAAGTGATGCTCTCCTACGGCAGCATGGTGGAGGAAGTGAAAGACGACCTGGAAGCCACCGCCGAGAGCGCTCCAGACCACTTGCCCACCCACGAACTGCTCGCGGACGCGTACATGAGGGCCGGCGACTTGCAGAAGGCGCTGGACAAGTACCGCTGGCTACGACTGACCTGGGCGCGTTGACATCAAGCAAAACAGGAGAACGTGAACTCGTCGGCTTTTGAAGGCGTGCGGCCAAGCTGCACGCCTTCAAAATGCAACGGCAAAGCGAGGAAAGGACTTGTGAAATGAGATCGCACTTGGTGGAAAGAACTCTCGTGCTCATCAAACCTGACGGTGTGAAGAGAGGTATTGTGGGCAGAGTACTCACTCGGTTTGAACAGGTAGGCCTCAAGATCGCAGGCTTGAAGCTTGTCCAGGTTACCAGGGAACACGCGGAGAACCACTATCCCAACACTACCGAATGGATCAAGGGTATGGGCGAGAAGACGCTGCAGACCTATCACGACCAGGGCAGGGATCCCATCGACGAGATCGGCACTGACGATCCGATGGAAATAGGCAACATGATCAAGAACTGGAACGTAGACTACCTCGCCTCTGGCCCTCTCGTCGCCCTGGTACTTGAAGGCGCCCATGCCATAAGCGTGGTCCGAAAGATGTGCGGCTTCACCTTACCCGCCTTCGCGGAGCCGGGCACTATCAGGGGGGATTTCTCGATCACCTCACCCATCGTCGCCAACGAGCTGAAGAGGGCTGTCAGGAACATCGTGCACGCCTCCAGCGACCAGGAAGAGGCCAGCTACGAGATCGAGTACTGGTTCTCCGAAGAGGAGCTCAGCTCATACGAGAGTGCGGCAGAGCGCGTGATGTTCTAGCAAGGGGCAACCACTTGGCAGAAGAACGTGTTGCTTGTTCCATCGTCGTGTTGACGGGGGCGGGGATCTCCGCCGAGAGTGGCGTGCCAACCTTTCGCGGCGAAGACGGACTCTGGCGACAGTATCGCGCCGAGGATCTGGCCACCCCTCAGGCCTTCAGCAGGAACCCAAATCTGGTCTGGGAATGGTACGATTGGCGACGCGGACTGATCGCGGGATGCGAGCCGAACGCTGCACACCATACCCTGGTCGAGATGGAGAGAAAGTGTGGAGACTTCACCCTCGTCACGCAGAATGTGGACGATCTCCACCAGCGGGCAGGCAGCAATCGGATGCTGCGACTCCACGGAAGCATCTGGCAAGTACGGTGCACGGCAGAGAACATCGTCAGCGAGAATCACGAGGTGCCACTTGGCCAGATACCGCCCAGCTGTTCGTGCGGAGCGCTGCTCCGGCCTCACGTGGTATGGTTCGGGGAGTCATTGGACGCGGCGGTGTTGCAGCAGGCGAATGCTGCGGCTGAGGCCTGTGATCTGATGCTGGTGGTGGGGACCT
>DATKVP010000201.1:0-4069 GCA_035530015.1 Anaerolineae bacterium
CAGCTAGCGGGCCTGGGGGGCGTGAATCGCTATGCGGTGGACCTGCCCGGGCATGGCCGTTCCGATGGGGAGGGGCGGACATCCATCGGGGGCTATGCCGAGGTGATTCTACGGCTCCTCGACGCCCTGGATCTGGACGAACTCTCGCTCGTCGGGCATTCCATGGGCGGTGCTATCTCCCAACATCTGGCTCTCGAACATCCTGCCCGGGTGGATAGGCTGGTGCTCGTGGGCAGTGGAGCACGACTTCGGGTGCTGCCCAGCCTGCTGGAGGCGATGCTGGCGGATTTTCCATCCACCGTGGAGATGATGCTCAGCTGGGCGTACTCGACAGAGAGCCCCCCAGGACTGCTGGACCTGGCACGCGAGGAGTGGGTGGAGAACGATCCTCAGGTGGTGCACGACGATTTCGCCGCCTGCGACATCTTCGACGTGATGGGAAGGTTGGGGGAGATCCGTTGCCCTACGCTGGTGCTGTGTGGTGAAGACGACAAGTTGACGCCTCTGAAGTACGCCAACTACCTGCAGGACAACATCCCGGGAGCCACGTTGACCATCATCCCGCATGCTGGCCACATGGTGATGATGGAGCGGCCAGACCAGGTGAACCGCGCGATAGGGGAGTTCCTGGTCGGCACCGCTACATAGGGTCCCGCACGGAGACGCTACAAGGGAGGGTCGCGCTCGAAGTCCACGCCCTGGGCGTCCAGCCAGGCGGCCCTGGCCTCGGCCACCACGAAGAGCGAGCCGCTGACGCACACCAGGTCTCCCGCGTTCGACTGTTGCAGAGCCTGCCACAGCGCGGACGCCACGTCGTTGACCACGGTGACCCTTGCGCTACCCTCTGCACCCAGTGCCGCGATCTGATCGGGGTCCGCCGAGCGAGGGTGTATGGACTTGGTGAGGATCAGTTCGTCGGCACGGGAGGTTAGCTCCCTCATCATGCCCTTGATGTCCTTATCGGCGGAGAACCCGGCGATGACCAAAAGGCGGTCGAAGGGGACGTCTTCCACCAGTGTGGTTAGCATACGCTGTATGGAGTCCACGTTGTGGGCGCCGTCCATCACCAGCAGAGGATCCCGGCCGAGAATCTCCAGACGTCCCGGCCACTGGGCTGTACCCAGTCCATCCCTGGCCTGTTGCAGGGACAGGCCCACTCCCTGGCGATGGAGCTGATCCATGGTGGCCAGGGCAGTGGCAGCGTTGGTGAGCTGGTAGGGGCCGAGGAAGGGGATGGAGAACTCCTCCCTCTCGCCGCGCCTCAAGAGTCCCTCACCATTGGCCAGCCTGCATTCTACCCGTAGCTGTTGGCCTTCCATGCTGGTCGCGGTGCGTTCCCACAGCCAGTCGCGGCCGAGCAAGACCAGCGGTGCGTCCCTCTCCTGGCAGACCTCCACGATGATCTGTTCGGCGGCTGGCTTCTGGGGGGCGCAGACGACGGGCTTCCCCTCTTTAATGATCCCCGCCTTCTCCCCTGCGATCTCCTCAATGGTGTCTCCGAGGATGTAGGTGTGGTCGTAGCTGATGGAGGTGATCACGGCCACCAGGGGCTCGATGACGTTGGTCGTATCCAGGCGTCCTCCCAGGCCGGTCTCGATGACGGCGAAGTCGACCTCCTGGTCGGCGAAGTACTGAAAGGCCATGGCGGTCATGATCTCGAAGGTGCTGGGGTCTGGAAGTCGCTCGATGGAGGGCTTCTGCCCCTCTAGCAGGGCCACCATCTCCTCTTCGCCGATCAGGTGGCCGTTGACCTGGATACGCTCGCGGAAGGTGTGGAGGTGGGGTTGGGTGAAGAGGCCCACCTTGTAGCCTGCGGCTTGCAGCACACTGGCGATCATGGCGCAGGTGGAGCCTTTGCCCTTGGTACCCGCCACGTGCACGCTCCGCAGCCTGCGATGGGGGTCTCCCAGCATGCCCAGGAGGGCGTGCATGTTGGTCAGGTCGAAGCGCTTTGGCTCGTACTTGCCGGGCTGGAGCTTCTCCTGATCCACGAAGGAGTAGATGTAGTCAAGGGCTTGTTGGTAGGCAGACATGGCTGAGCCTCAATGGGGCTATTGTATGTCAGCTGGCGCCGCATGAAAACCGGAGTGCGGAGGGCGTTGGGCGAGGACAGGTTGGGATGGACTCCGTGGGTTTGACGCCATCGTCGCCAGATTGCGCGCGGGTTGCAGTTGACAGCGGTTCCTTATGATGAGCGGCGGAGGTTCGCCGGGCATCGTGCCTCGTAGGAGACGTCTCATCCCTCGGCGGCATGCGCCTGCGCGGGGTGTCCGGTGACGCTAGTAGGAGTATCTAAGCAGCAGATTACCCTCTGGGCTCAAGAGGAACACTGTGTCTCCATCATTGTTCCAGATTGCGGAGGTCCCCTGCTGGCACCAGTACAGATCGGTGGCTGTGTCATCGCCGCAGCCAGAGCGTACTCTGACCATTGCCCCCGAATCCAGAGTGAAAGCTCCGAAGTGATAACTCCACCCATACTCATCACTTAGTGTGTACCCTGTTAGACCGACGGGGTCCGGACCAATGTTCCTTAAGCAGACGTACTCCTCTTCGTTGTTCTTACTATCATCGCCTGGCGCGTCGAACTGGCAGCAGGTGCTGTCCACCGCGATCTGTTTGGGGGCCTGCTCTGCCCATAGACCGGCACCAGCCTGTCTCGCTCGAAGCTCCATGTCTGCAAAGAGCTCGTCGTGGGCCAGGTCGGGCGGATAAGACACGGCGCGGGCATAGCCAAGCCGAACCATCTCGGCGTTCACGAACAAGTCCCCCACATAGACGTATCTCAACAGCCGGTTGAAGTCGTCCACCTCCGAGATATCCTTTACCAGTCGAGTCGTCTTACCCTCGACAAGCTGCCTGTTGGCCTCCGTTGCTTCCGGTCCGAAGGAGTTGCTCGCTTCTGGGCAATCGATGCCGATGTAGCGCACCCGGAATGCCACGCCCCCGATATCCACCTCGATCGAGTCGCCGTCGATGATGCGAGTCACTCTTGCCTCAGTCAGTCTGTCTTCGCGAGTAGCTGTGGACATGGGAGCTTCCCCGCCGGTGATCTGCGTGGAGGTGGGGCGGGCCGAGGTCGCGATGGGCGACGGGGTGTCCTTGTGCCCCCCGCAGGCGATCAAAGCGGCAAGCACTGCCAGTGCCGGCAAAACCAGCGAGGCCGGCCTCATTCCCGTTCCTCCTTCACGTCCGGCTGGCGCGTGGCAAGGTGTTAAGAGGCCTTGCCGATGATGTGCGCGACGATGATCTTGTAGGCGTAGTCGGGCCTGAAACGAGTGAAGCCGAGTTCGTACTTGTGAGCAGCGGGTTTGGTGAATACGAGTTTGGGGGCTGTCATTTGTCTCAGAATCGCCTCCACAAGCCAGAAATGAGAAGCGCAGTAGGACAACAGGCAGCCCTGCAATGGTGAGAAGCTTCATTCCTCATCTCCGCTTGGTGCGAGCTCCTCGAATGGAACGTAGGCACCGTGCCGTAAGAAAGAGCGGCCCTGTGCGGAACCATCATACCACACGTCAGCTCCCGTGTAAAGGTCTTTGTCATACGGGGGCTTCGCCGTCGCAGTCATTGCCTGTCCAGGAGTATGGGTTCCATGTTTCGCCAGGGTCCGGAGCGCCCCAAACTGCCAGATGCAGGCTGGCCGGTGGTTTGCCCAAGGTTCATGGAAGTGGCTATACTATGATGGATTGTCAATCGCCTTCGTGTTCGCGCTTTCTTCGGTTCGCGCATAGGAGCAGCCGCTCTTGGTGAAACGAGTCTCTTGGAGAGAGCACGTCTTCGTCCTTGGGCTGTATCTGGCCCTCACGGTACTTCTGACCTGCCCCCTTGCTCTCCAATTCACCACCCACGTACCCGGCGACGGTAGCGACGACCCCGCACTGGTGTGGAACCTGTGGTGGGTCAAGCACGCCGTGATCGATCTCCAGTCTAACCCGCTCCTCTGCGATTTCTTGTTCTACCCCATCGGCATCGATCTTACTTTCTACACCCTGACCATACTCAACGGCTTCGCTTCGGTACCGTTGCAGCCTCTCTTGGGTTTGGTGAGCGCCAACAACGTGATCGTCTTCGC
>DATKVP010000202.1:0-5292 GCA_035530015.1 Anaerolineae bacterium
CACCACCGCAGGGTTGAGCCTCTCGTAGATGTTGATGAGCAGACGATCCTCGGCCGAAGCCTCGTCGACGACCGACTGCGGCAGAGCGGTAGGTGTCACCACTACCAGGATCGGCGTCGGTGTGCGACTAGGCTCAGGCTCGTCGAGGGAAAGGCTCAGCGCTGTAGGCAGAGACACACAAGAGAGCGCCGTGACCATCAGCAGGACGGAGCACAGGACCGGCAGCCACAGTCGGTGTCGCCAACCAGAGGCTGGTCTTGAGACCTCGGCATGATGAATCAATTTCTACACCTCGCAGGACTTTGCCAATACACCATTTGTTTCATTCTAGCTGGCCGGCGAGCCAAAGTCAAACGTCGGCTCGGGGACACCGCCTGCGCCGCACATTTTAAGGTTAGAAGGGCTCTGGGAGCTTGACACGATAGAAGAATCGCGATATAATGTATTGTGCAATTAGCTAATTGCACATAGAGTTATGAACGTGCTCGATGGCGAGGCCAACATCCCCGTACCCTCGTTGCGAGTACCAGAGCCCGGGAGAGGGACCATGGCACCACTAGTGCGAACCGACGAGGACAACTTCCGTTCGATGATCGTCTTTCAAACCTCCAGCATCTATGACATGATGCTCAGTTTGGGAGCACTTCACAGCCCCAACCCGCGCCACGAGCGCTGGGCACAGCAAGTCCGGACCCAATTGCCGCGAGAACTGCTACAGGATCTGGACTTCCTCTACAGCAGGTTCGAGAACGGCATACTACTGATGGAACTGGCCGCAGACTATCCTGACCACCACGATGTATTGGGCTTTCTCGCCTACGTGGAGGCGATGAGCATCCCTCAGTTTCTCTTCTACGTTCTAGGACGGCTCGCTGCCCCAGAAGAGATGGCTGGGCTGGAGCCCAACATAGAGTCGCTCCTCTCCGTGATCCCTATCGCCTTCCCCGAAGGATCGCCGAAGACGGAGAGCAGGTTCCGAACAGAGGGGTTTCTGGAACTGGTGGCCGAGCCGGAGGCCTACAAGGCAAGGATGCTGAGACTGTGGAAGCGCTACTGGGAGACCTACTTCGTGGAACAGGTCAATCAATACACTGATCTGTGGGAAGAGAGCATCAGGGAGAAATCCCGAGCTCTGGCCGAACAGGATCCTGAGGATTTCGTGAAGCGGCTATCCAACCATCCCAGACTGCCAGACCAGATACCTCAAGGATACAGCACTGGAGAGATCGTGCTGGTGCCCTCCAACTTTGCGCGTCATGTGCTCATGTTCTACGGCTACGGTTCCGTGACGCTGATCTACGACTCTCAACTGACGGAACAGCGCCGAGAACAGTTGGAGATCCTCGAGGATGAGATCATCGCCACGACCAAGGCCGTGGGAGACAAGACGCGCTTGGCACTGCTTCGACTGATAGTGGACAACCCGAACCTGTACGGACGCGAGCTGGCCAAGCATTGCCATATCTCGCAGCCCTCTGTGTCAAGACACCTGCGCATTCTAAAAGAAGCCGGCCTTCTGGCGGAAAAGCCTGTCGGCAATCACATCACCTACGAGGTACGGCGCGAGCGAATAGAGAGCCTGGCCCCGCAGTTGATGGGCTACCTGTACGACGAGGGGTAGGAAGTGCTATCCGGTATCAGAAATAGGCTGAATGCCTATCCTAGACAGTTCTGGATCCTCTTCTTCGGTCAGTTGGTCAGCTCTGTGGGGATGAGCCTCATCTGGCCATTCATGACCATCTACGTTCGAGAGAGGCTTGACGTCACCCTCACCGTCGTCGGCCTCGTCCTGGCCGCCAACTCCATGGCGGGTCTCGTGTCCCAGCTCGTGGGCGGGCCAGTAGTTGACCGCTTCGGAAGAAAGATAGCCATGGCCGTCAGCCTGGGAGGGCGCGCCGTCCTCATGCTCGGCCTTGGACTGGCGGACTCCCTGTTCTCGTTTTCCGTACTCATCGTGCTCTCTGGCTTCTTTGGCCATCTGTTCAATCCTGCCCTAAACTCGATGGTGGCGGACCTGGTCGAGTCGGAGAAAAGAACGGAGGCCTACTCCCTGATGAGGATCGTGTCCAACCTGGGCATCGCCATTGGACCGGCCATAGGCGGTTTCATAGCCACGCGCTCATACCTCGTCTCCTTTGTTGTCGCTTCGTTGGCCTCTGCCATCTACTTCTTCATCATCCTGTTCTTCATTAGGGAGACGAAACCTGAGGCTTCGATTGACCACGGCGATTCTGCCACGGATACGATGGGCTACGGGCCCGTCGTGCGAGATCTGTCCTTCCTCTCTTTCTGCCTCTCCTATGTCGTGATGGGCATCGCCTACGCGCAGATGATGACCATCCTCCCTGTCTACATGAAGGATGGGTATCAGATCGTAGAGAGCCAGTATGGCCTGATCATGGCTGCCAACGCTGCCATGGTGGTGTTCTTCCAGTACCCTGTGACCCGCGGGCTGAGGCGACTGACCTTGGGTCCTACACTGACGCTTGGCGCACTCTTTGTTGCTGTGGGGCTGGGTACTGTGGCCTTCTCCTCCACCTTCCCCATGTTCCTGCTTAGCATGGTGATTGTCACCATCGGAGAACTTATCTTCTTTCCCGCGTGCGTCACCTTCGTTGCGGACCTGGCCCCTGAGTCCATGCGTGGACGATACATGGGCGTGTTTGGCATGAGCCTCGGCGTCTCCTTCGGCATGGCGCCAGCCCTCGGAGGATATATCAACGATAACCTTGGCCCGGTCTTCATCTGGCAAATCATGGCCATCGTGGCATTCCTCTCTGCCGTCGCGTTTCTACCCATCGGAGGGCGCGCCGCCCGGCAGAGTGCCCGCACCAAGCCTGCATCCGGCTCGGCAATGGCCATCCCGATGGCCAATCCACAATCGTCCAGTAGCGAGGAATGATGCAGTCGATGGATATCATCGCTAAAGTGAGGGCATATGAACGCGATAGAAGTTCGTGACCTGCGTCGAGTCTTCCGCGCCACCATCGGCACCATTCGCCGGAGAACGAAGGAAGTGGTCGCGGTAGATGGCATCTCCTTCGACGTCCGAGACGGGGAACTGTTCGGCCTGTTGGGACCGAACGGGGCCGGCAAGACCACCACCGTGAAGATGCTAACCACGCTCCTCATCCCTACGGGCGGAACAGCTACCATACTGGGGCACGACGTAGTCCAGGGAGCGGGGTCCATCAGGCCGCGGATCGGCTTCATCTTCGGTGGAGAACGAGGGCTGTACTGGCGGCTCTCAGCCAAGGACAACCTGCGCTACTTCGCCGATCTTTACCACATGGATCCGGACATCGCCAAGCGACGCCTGCCGGAACTCCTGGAGCTAGTAGGGCTCACTGGCCGTGAGGATGAGAAGGTGGAGGGCTATTCTCGGGGGATGCGTCAGCGCCTCCACGTGGCACGCTGCCTTCTCCACGATCCTCAGGTCCTCTTTCTCGACGAACCCACCATGGGCCTGGACCCGGTCGGGGCCAGGGAACTCAGACAGGTCATCCAGAACCTGGTTAGTCAGGACAAGACGGTCTTTCTTACCACACACTACATGTTCGAGGCTGACGCCCTTTGTGAGCGTGTGGCTGTCATCAACCATGGCCAGATCGTCGCCCTCGACTCCCCCGAGGGGCTGAAGGGGCACGTGGAGGACCTCTCAGTCATCGAGGTGGAGGTTTTCGGCATCGCTCCCGCGATGGTGGATGCGCTGCGCCAGATGGCGGACGTAGATACGGTCTCGGTGGAAGACCGGGATCAGAAACAGTCGCTGCGCATACACTCCCCCCTGGGCTCGGCGATCGTGCCCCAGATCATGCAACGGCTGGACGGCAATGGAGCGCGGGTAGGCAGAGTCACGGTGCGCGAGCCAACGCTAGAGGACGCTTACGTCCGGCTCGTAGGAGGAGAGGTATGATCGCCAACCTGCGGGTAATCCGCACCACCTTCGAGCTGGACCTGAAGCAACAAGCCGTCGACCTGTTCATGATCTTTGGCGTAGTCATCCAGCCCCTGCTAATCGCCATCATGGCCATTTACATGCTCTTGGAGCGAGACGCGTCGCGGGGCATCTACGTCGTCGTGGGCAGCGGCATGACAGGACTGTGGACCAGTCTGCTGTTCAGAGGCGCTTTCAATATCAATGCCGAGCGATTCATGGGCACCCTGGAGGGGATCGTGGCCAGTCCCTCCGCTCTGGCAACGGTGGTCATCGGGAAGACGCTGGCCAGTGTCACGCTCTCCCTGCTGTCGATGATCTTCAGCTACGGACTGGCGTCCCTGGTCTTCCGCCTCCCGCTGTCTGTGGCCCAGCCGGTGCCTTTCTTACTATCACTCCTGGTTATGGTGCCGACCTTCATCGCCTTTGGTCTACTCATCTCGCCTCTGATGGCGGTCAACCTGTCTCTGTCCGGTTGGGTGAATGCCCTGGAGTACCCCATGTACATCCTGGGAGGATTTCTCTTTCCCATCCTGCTGCTACCCGGCTGGAGCAATCCGCTGAGCTATGTGCTCGCTCCGTACTGGGCGGCGAGAGTGCTCCACGCCACCAGCAGCGGCGTAGCCACGCCTGCGGACGTACTGCTGAGCTGGGCCATGATGCTTCTGCTGGGAATCCTGTACATCGCTGCATCCTACCGGCTATTCAAGGTTGTGCTTCGTCGCGCCCGCGTGGACGCTACTCTGAGCTTGATGTAGGGGGATGATTCCGATGAAGCAGCTGAGCAACTCCGTTCGCATATTCCTCGGAGGCGCGGTGCTTTCCTACAAGGCCCTCTTCAGATGGTTCAGGTTGGAACCATACCTGGCCACCAAAATCATCGCCCCCCTCAATCAGATCCTGTTCTTCACGCTTTTGGGAAGCTTCGCCACGGGTCGCGACACGGCCAGCTTCTACGCCATCGGCAATGCCATACAGTTGACCGCCATGAGCGGTATCTACGGCGTAACCATGAGCGTCGGCGGGGAACGGAACGAGGGCACTCTGATCTATCTGTTCGGCAGCCCCGCCAACCGTCTGCTCACCTTCCTGGGCAGGTCCCTGGTTCACATCGTGGACGGCATGCTGGGGGTGATCATTGGACTGACCTGGGCAGGGCTGCTCCTTGGCATCGACTACTCCCAAGCCAACCTGTCGGCTCTGGGCCTGACCATCTTCATCACCACCGTCAGCACCTCTGGCCTCGGCCTGCTGATGGGTTGTCTGAGCCTGGTCACAGTCAACGTGATGTTCATCAACAACACCATTTACTTCCTGCTGCTCGTCTTCAGTGGCGCCAACGTGCCCCTGGCCAA
>DATKVP010000203.1:0-4509 GCA_035530015.1 Anaerolineae bacterium
GCAACCTCTTCGCCGTGCCCTTCCTGATGCTCTACGTGCTGGCCTTCGGCTACGTGGCCTCCCTCACCATCCTGCACTCAGCCCGAGGCTGGGTACGCGGCAGCGCACCGATGGCCGGGACCAAGACGCCGCTGGCGAGGAGCACGCACCACTACTGGCGACGATAGGAGACCGGCCGCCCTCACGACAAGGCGCGCCGCGCATCCAGGTCTTCGGGGTAGAGAACCGCCCCGCCCTCAATCGAGCGGACCCCATCCGGCAGATCCAGAGGCTGGTCCCTCCCGGGTAGAATGATCCCGCTGGTCGTGTAGGGACCCACCGTGGGCCAGTAGCCCGCCTTCTCCGCCGCGGCAAACTCCAACCGCACGATGGCCTTGGGCCACTTGTACCCATACTTGGAGGGCACCACCAGGCGCAGGGGGGATCCATACTTCAGCGGGAGCAGCTCATCGTTCATGCCGTAGGCGAAAAGCACCGCCTCGTCAGAGAGTTCGTCCACCGAGAGGGATTCGTAGTACCCGTCCGCGCAGAAGAAGTGCAGCCACCGGGCCTCTGGCTGAGGGTCCGCCAGTTCCATCAATGACGCCAGGTCGAAACCCTCCCACTTGGCTCGCGCCGACCAGCACTCCACGCACTTCATCCGTCTGATGTCGATCAGGGAGGGCAGACGCTGTACCTCGTCCAACGATAGACTCTGCGGTCTCCCCACCAACCCGTCCACAGTCAGCTGCCACTCTCTGGGGTCAGGCGCGGGAAAAGGCTTGTAGTAGCGGACGTTGAAACCGGGGACGTTCTCGTTGCGCAGGATCGCGCCGGGGGCGGTGGTGGGAGGCACTCCTGACCCGAGGGGCTCAACCTCGGAGGGAACGACACCACAGGCTGATAGAGCCTGCGTCGCCAGCGCGCCAGCCGCGCTCGCCGTCGCCAGTCGTAGGAAGTCACGCCTGCTTACACTCCTCATGGGGCTTCACCTCCCTCGCCAAGCTGGATATGTCCTCGTCTTCCATTCTAACCCATGATTGGGCGTCCTGTATGTAGGGCCCACTACATCGTTGCCGCGGCACAGCAGCACCCGTTGCACCGCACCGGGTCCATGAGGACCACGTTCGCGGTCAAGCTCCATCGCGGCGCGGGCCTACGGACGTCACAGGCACGACACCCTCTGAGCGGAGCTTCCTTCCCGGCCCAAGTCGTTGACTATGAAATCTGGATAGCCTATACTTCTCCCAGTTCAGCTCACGTGCGAGCTTGTCCATGAGAGAATCCTGCAATGCAGATCAGTGTTATCATTCCCGCTCTCAACGAGGGAAGCAATCTGAGGCTTCTTCTCCCGAGACTCCACCACGTTGTCTCCGCTCTGGCTCCCCAACAATACGAGACCATCGTCGTGGATGGCGGCTCGACAGACGACACCGTCGAAGTGGTCGAGAGCCTTGGTGCGAGAGTTGTCCGCCAGGATGAGCCAGGCTACGGCGGGGCACTGAAGGCCGGCTTCCGGTCAGCGCAAGGGGATTACATCCTCACCCTCGATGCGGACCTCTCTCACGATCCTGACTTCATCGAGCGCATGTGGAAGGCCAAGCAGGACGCGGAGATCATAGTCGCCTCCCGGTACGTCCCGCAAGGCTCCGCTCAGATGCCTTCCATCAGGAAGGTGCTCAGTCTGATCTTGAATAAGTTCTTCACCGAAGGGCTGTCTCTGCCGCTGCACGACATCTCAAGTGGTTTCCGTCTGTACCGATCTTCTGCCATCAAAGGAATGCCTCTGGAGAGCTCCGACTTCGACGTGCTGGAGGAGATCCTCATCCGGTGCTACGCGGAGGGATATGGGATACGCGAAGTACCTTTCCAGTATCTGCCCAGGCGGCGGGGAAGCTCCCACATCAGCCTTCTCCGCTTCGGCATCGCCTATCTGAGGACCTTCCGCCGCATGTGGAAGCTGAGAAACTCCATCATGTGCGCCGACTACGACGACCGCGCCTTCGATAGCAGAATCCCCCCGCAGAGGTACTGGCAACGCAAGAGGCACCAGATCGTGACAGAGTTCGCCGCCGCTGGCAGTTGCTGCCTCGACATCGGGTGTGGCTCCAGCAGGATACTCTCCAGCCTGGACGAAGCCGTCGGCGCAGACATCTCGCTCCGCAAGCTGAGATGGGCCAGGAAATACATGAGGCCGCTGGTCAATGCCTCCATCTTCGACCTGCCGTTTGGCGATGGGGTTTTCGACTGTGTGATCTCCTCCGAAATCATAGAACATATCCCGGCCGACAACAAGCCCTTCCTGGAGATGCGCCGGGTTCTCAAGGACGGCGGCCTACTGATTCTGGGCACGCCCGACTATGGAAGATTGTCCTGGCGAATCATCGAAGGTCTTTATCAACGTCTCATCCCCGGCGGCTATGCGGATGAACACATAACGCGGTATACTAAGGAAGGACTTGTCAACTCCATGGAGGAACTTGGTTTCCTCCTCTCGGATATCAAATACGTACTCGGTTCAGAGATGATCATGTTGTTCCACAAGGCTGAAGTCGCCTATTGACCAGGCCTGTATCGTCTGCTTCTCGATCAAAGCTTCAGCCCTGTTAGGAATCCACACCAAGGAGGATGCTACAGGTGCTCGAACCCTTCTACTGTCCTACCTCTGTAGCCGTCGTAGGAGCTTCTCAGGACGAGACCAAACTGGGTCACGCTGTCCTCAAGAACCTCCTCGAATGCGGCTACGAAGGTAAGATATACGCCATCAACCCCAGGGGCGGCGAGATTCTCGGCGTCCAGGCCTACCCCAGCGTTCAGGCGGTCCCCGGTGAAGTAGAACTGGCGGTTATTGTTGTCCCCGAGCGTTTCGTGGCTCCCGTGCTCGAGGAATGCGGTCGAAAGGGGGTCGAAGGAGTGGTGGTCATCACCTCCGGTTTCCGCGAGGTCGGCGGAGAGGGGTTGAAGAAAGAAAAGGAACTGGTCGACATCATCCAGCGCTATAACATGCGTATGCTTGGGCCCAACTGCCTGGGTGTGATAGACACCATCTGTCCTCTCAATACTTCCTTCGCCCGGGGTATGCCCGAACGGGGCGAGCTGGCCATAATGTCCCAGTCGGGCGCGCTGTTGATGGCCATCCACGATTGGGCCATTGGTGAGGGGATTGGTTTCTCTCGCTTCGTGAGCCTGGGCAACAAGGCCGATATTGATGAGACCGACCTCCTCAAGCTGTGGGACGATGATCCGTGCAGCACGGTCATCGTTGCTTATCTGGAGGGCATAACCGACGGGCCCGAGTTCATGAAGATCGCCCAGCACGTGAGTAGTGAGACGCCCATTGTCGCCATCAAGGCGGGTACCAGCGACGCCGGCGCTCGCGCTGTGTCGTCCCACACGGGTACCCTGGCAGGATCTGAGAGGGCCTACGAGGCTGCTTTCAAGCAGGCAGGCATAACGAGGGCGGACTCAGTCGAGGAGCTGTTCCAGTACGCGCTGGCCTTTGCTCAGACGCCCCCCATCACGGGCGACAGGATTGCAGTGGTAAGCAATGCGGGCGGTGCGGCCATCATGGCCACCGATGCCCTGGATCGGGCAAACCTGCACCTCGCCTCCTTCCAGAGAGAGACCATCGAGCTCTTGCAGGGTGAACTGCCCCCGGGGTCCAACGCCCTCAACCCGGTGGATGTGCGAGGGGACGCCGACGCCGAACGATACAGGTTCGCTCTCGACGCCGTGCTGCGCGACGAGAACGTCGATGGCGTCATCGCCATCCTCATCCCTCAGGCGGTTACCAAGGTGGACGAGACAGCCCAGATCATCGCCGATGTGGTGCATCAACACGACAAACCGGTCCTGGCTTGCTTCATGGGCAAGAACCTGGCTCAGATAGGTGTGAAGGTTCTCCGCGAGGCAGAGATCCCCAACTACAGCTATCCCGAGCCAGCGGTGGACTCCATGAGGGCCCTGGTGGAGCGCTGGCGCTGGCTACAGAAGCCACCCAGGACGGCCGAGCCTTTCGACGTTGACCGGGACCAGGTGCGAAAGGCATTTGCAGCCGTCCGCGCCGACGGTCGACTGAAGGTCGGTGATGCAGAATCAAGAGAGATCATGGAAGCATACGGGATCACGATGCCCCAGTCGCAGCTGGCACGCGATCCAGACGAGGCGGTGGCCGTAGCCGAAGAAATGGGCTACCCGGTAGTGATGAAAATCGCCTCGCCAGATATCCTTCACAAGACCGACATCGGCGGCGTGAAGCTGAATCTGATGAACGCTACCGACGTCAGAGACGCCTTTGATCTGTTGATGTACCGCGCGCGCAGATACATGCCCCAGGCCAACATCTGGGGTGCTCTCGTGCAGGAGATGGTGCCGCAAGGCAAGGAAGTTATCATCGGCATGAACCGAGATCCCCAGTTCGGACCCTTGTTGCTCCTGGGCTTGGGCGGCATATACGTGGAAGTCTTGAAGGATGTCAGCTTCCGCATCGCTCCCATCGCCCGCTGGGAGGCGGAGGAGATGATCAACGAG
>DATKVP010000204.1:0-5079 GCA_035530015.1 Anaerolineae bacterium
TACTACGTGCCCTTCAGAGCCTACATCCCCGTGTCCTTCTTGGTGACCGTGATCCTCCTCATGGTGTTCAAGGCGGAGGGCTTGTACGATCGACGGCGCGGATCATCGTGGCTGGACGATGTCTACGTCATCTTCACCAGCACTCTCGTGGGCATGGCGATCATGATCTTCATCTTCTTCCTCTACCGCGCCCACTTCTTCTCCCGGCTCATCTTCCTCTACGTCGTCCTGCTGCTGGGAACGTTCTTGAGCTTGAGTCGCCTGATCGAGCGACAGATCGCAGCGCGGCTTCGGCGCCGCGGTATTGGTGTGGACCGCGTGCTCATCGTCGGCGCCGGCCAGGTAGGTCGTGCCATCATGCGCAGTATACTGGCGCGACCCGATCTCGGCTATCGACCGATAGGCTTCGTCGACGACGATCCCAAGAAGCAGGAGAGCAACATAGGCCCTTTCAGGGCTCTGGGAAGCACTACGGATCTGGCAACCATCCTGGAGAACGAGGGCGTGGACCAGGTGATCATTAGCCTTCCGTGGATGTCTCACCGCAAGGTGCTGAGAATCATCGCGGATAGCGAGCGCCGGGGCGTACGAGCGCGGTTCGTGCCGGACCTGCTTCAGATGAGCTTGAGCCAGGTGGACACAGACGTGTTGGATGGCGTTCCACTGATCGGCATGAAGGAGCCAACCCTTAAAGGCTGGAAGATAGCTCTCAAGCGCTTCATTGACATCGCCATATCCAGCGCGCTACTGGCACTGATGTCCCCGCTGCTCTTCCTCATCGGAATACTCATCAAGCTTGATTCGCCAGGCCCCGTGTTCTTCCGGCAAACCCGCCTGGGTCGTGGAGCAAAGCCCTTTGTTTGCTACAAGTTCCGGTCCATGGCGGAGGATGCCGAGGCGGTGAAACCACAGCTGAGCGGGCTGAACGAGGCCGAAGGACCAATCTTCAAGATCAAGGATGATCCACGAATCACCGGTGTAGGGAAGGTCATACGCCGCTTCAGCCTGGATGAACTGCCGCAGCTCATCAACGTCTTCAGAGGAGACATGAGCCTGGTCGGTCCCCGTCCGCCGTTGCCCTCGGAGGTGGAGGTCTATGAGGACTGGCACCACGACCGTCTCAAGATCCCGGCGGGTCTCACGGGCCTCTGGCAGGTGATGGGCCGAAGCGACCTGAGCTTCGATGAGATGGCGATGTTGGACCTCTACTACGCCGAGAACTGGTCCCTGTGGCTCGACTTCAAGATCATGCTGAGGACCATCCCTACGGTCCTCTTCGCTCGCGGGGCCTACTGACCTGTTCTGGGCGCCACACACCGAACAACCCCGCTGCCGCGCGCCTGGGTAAACACTCGCACAACGGGAGCACGACAAGTGGCAACGCTCAGTCTGCCGGGTCTGATCGACATCCACGTACACCTGCGTGACCCTGGTGAAACCCACAAAGAGGACTTCTCCTCCGGCACTGCGGCCGCTCTGGCCGGCGGCTTCGTCGCCGTCATCGACATGCCCAACAACACCCCTCCAGTGGTGGATAGGGAGACCCTCGACCAGAAGGTCGAGCTTGCCTCCCAGAAGGCCCGCTGTGATTTCGGCCTCTACATGGGCGCCTCACCCCACAATGCCAACGAGCCCGTAGTCGACCGTCACGTAGTGGGCCTCAAGATGTACCTCGACGAGACCTACGGACCGCTCCGCGTCGCTTCTTTGCCTGCTCTGATGGCGCACTTCAGGTCCTGGCCCAGCGATAGACCCATCGCCGCCCATGCTGAGGGGCTTTCCACGGCCATCGCCATCGGGCTCGCGCAGCTATACGACAAACGCCTCCACATCTGCCACGTCAGCCGAAAGGCGGAGATCGAGCTCGTGAGGCAGGCCAAGGAGCAAGGAGCCAGGATCAGTTGCGAAGTGGCCCCGCATCACCTCTTTCTCACCGAGGAAGACTCAAAGGTCATGGGAAGCTTGGCCCTGGTTAAGCCCCAGTTGGGGACCCGAGAGGACAACGAGGCCCTCTGGAACAACCTGGACATCATCGACGCAGTGGCCTCCGATCACGCTCCACACACACTCGCAGAGAAGGATTCGGCTACTCCGCCTGCGGGGGTGCCGGGACTGGAAACGACCTTGCCGTTGCTCCTGGATGCGGCTAGCGAGGGTCGGCTGCCCCTGGAGATGGTCGTGAGACTGTTGCACGACGGACCGGCGCGTATTTTGGGTCTGCGGCCGCCGGAGGATGCCCTCGTGGAGGTAGATCTGGACGCCTCGTGGTCGGTCCGGGGCGCAGAGTTGTTCACCAAGTGTGGGTGGACGCCCTTCGAGGGCCGAACGATCCGGGGGCGCGTGCTATGCGTGCGCCTGAGGGGAGCCATTGTCTACCAGGACGGCAGGGTGCTCGCTGCGCCTGGGACGGGGCAGCCGCTGGTTCTCCAATGAAGAGGGGCGGCTACTTCCAGGGCATGGCCGGAACCTCAGCTGGCTGGGCGTAAGGTCCGCGCCGGAAATCATCCCAGTACCCCTTGCCATCAACCACCGAGTAGGCGAAGATCGCCTGCCCCTGGCACCCGGCGCGCCTTGCCATGTTGATGCGGGCCTCGATCTCGGAGAATGAGCCGTAGTTGGCGTGGATGCCCGCGTAGACGTGACGGCCGTACGATTCCGCCATAAAATCGCCGACCAGCGTGTTGAACCGGTCGCGGCTGTTCATCACCGCCGTGCCGTACAACATGGGAGCCAGGATGTCCATCTTGCCGGCCTCCAGCCAACCCCGAGAGTCCTGGAAGAACCCGCCGTAACCCTCATAGGTCGTGCTCCCATAGGTTACCCAGCCCCACTTGTCTTTGTAGATCGGCCACACGGCCGCCGAGAGGGCCAAACCCGGGCGCAGTGGCACCACCTCGTCATGGATGCGGCCCACCAGTTCGCTGACCTGGTCACGCTGCCAATCGGCGCGATCACCACCCCCCTCTGCCCGCCAGCGCTGGTCGCTTACCGGATCATAAGAGAAATGCGGACCTGAGTACCGCACATAGTCCAGATGCAGCCCATCCACATCGTAGTTCAAGACGATATCTCGACAGACGGCGACCACGTGCTCCATCACAGCGGGGTGTCCCGGGTTAGCTGACAGGTAGTGCTCGTTCAGCCCCATGGGGTTGCGATTCCGGTCCCACTGCACCCACTGGTTCCCATACACGCTGTTGAACTGTTGGTACATCTGTCGGGGCGTGCTGGTAGCAGGAGGACTCACACCCAGCCAGGAGGGGTATACGTTCACATAGGCGTGCAGCTGCAGACCCGCGGCGTGAGCTTCCTCGATGGCCAGGGCGAGGGGGTCCCAGCCGGGGTAGCGGCCCAGCGCCCCCGCCAGTCTCTCAGACCACGGTTCGTACACAGAGGAATAGTAAGCGTCGCCATTGCCCCGGACCTGGAATAGAAGGATGTTGAAGTTGGCCGAGGCTGCCTTGTTGACGATAGTCCGGACGTCTGCGGCGGTCCTGTATGACCAGCGAGGAACCCAGATGGCCCGTCCCTCGCTGGACGGGATTGCCGCCTGCTCGATGCCAGCCCAGGTCTCAACAGGGACGGGCTCCTCGGTGGGCAGACCCACCTGCCCTCCAGGCAGCGGCAAGTAGTCAGGATCCAGGTCCGCCGCGACGAAGAAGCCCAACTCTGCCGAGTCCTTCATCGATGAGGCGGCCAGAAAACCCAGCACCGCCACTAACACCACCACCCCAGCGCCAAGGCTCAACTTCACTGTTCGTGACATGTGGTGCCGCTCCCCTCCTCCATTGGCTCGTTAGCCTGGCCACGTTGAATGCGGCAGTTCAGGATCGGGCTGGCCTGCCCGTGCCCCCCCTATCCTCAGTTCAGGAAGGGTTTGAGATTCCTGCTGCGGCTCGGGTGGCGAAGGCGTCGCAAGGCCTGCGCCTGAATCTGCCGGATGCGCTCCCTGGTGAGGCCAAGCTTCTCTCCCACCTGTTCGAGTGTGTAGTCCTCTCCGTCCTCAAGTCCGTAACGCAAGCGCAGCACACGCGCCTCGCGAGGAGTCAGCGAATCCAGCGCATCCTCCACCCGTTCCCACATTATCGCGCTCGAAGTCATGGAAGAAGGGGTCGGCGTGACGTCATCTTCGATGAACTCCGCCAGAGTGCTCTCCTCCTCCTCGCCCACGGGCGTCTCGAGCGACAGAGGTTGACCTACGAGATGAAACAGATCACTCACTCGCTCCGAGGGAACTTCCAGCTCCTCACTGAGTTCGTCGTTCGTCGGCTCCCGACCGAGTTCCTGAGCCAGCCGCTTTGAGACCCGGTTCAGCTTGTTCAGTTCGTCCACAACGTGCGCCGGCAAGCGAATCGTGCGCCCCTGATCGGCCACAGCCCTCAGTATGGCCTGCCGAATCCACCAGGTAGCATAGGTGCTGAAGCGGTGTCCTCTGTCCGGATCGAAGCGCTCCACGGCTTTGATCAGTCCCAGGTTCCCCTCTTGCATCAGATCCGACAGGGGCAAGCCTCGCCCCAGGTACCTTCGTGCGATACTGATCACCAGGCGCGAGTTGGACTCTATGAAGCGTTCACGAGCCCCGTCCCCCTCTTGGGCCTCCTCTTCCAGCCGCTCCCTTTGACTTGCGCTCAGATTTTCTTTCGCCAGACGTGTTTTCGCCGCCTGTCCCTCTCTCAAGGCCAGGGCCAGCTCCTTTTCCTCCTCAGCGCTGAGCAGGGGAATGGTTCCCACTTCCTTCATGTACATGGAGATCACATCGTCGCTCTCGATCCCCTTCAGCGAACCTCGAGCGGCGCGTTCCTCTATGTCATCATCAAGCTCTTCCACGTCAACCGTGTCTTCTTCAAGTGCTAGCTGTTTGACTGTCATTTCTCTCCCCCTGAAACAGTTGTCCCTGGGGACAACCGTAAAATTCGTAACTGCGGCCTATCGTTCGCTCGCACACGCCGCGACGGCCTATTCAGTATCGCGACATCTGCTCTGGCAGTGCACCTGGAGGAACTGCGGCACGAAGCTGTCTAATCGTTCTCTCTCCAGCCTGTAGTAGACTCGAATGCCGTCCTTCCGGAAGGCCACTAA